>CANRBO010000038.1 GCA_947628885.1 uncultured Clostridia bacterium
GGTATCTTATCAACACTTTCTTTTGGAACAAAATTTAATATTTCAATTACTTCTTTATATGCTTTTGGATAATTGTCCTCCATCTTTGGTTTCCTCCATCATACTCTGTGTTAAATTTTTTTATTTTTTTAATTAATTTTCTCTTTGTTTTATTGATATATTTATACCATAAATTTTGATGTTTTACAACTATTATGAATTATAAATAAAGAAAATATAAATTTTTGCAAAAGATTTTATTATTTTCTTTTTAGATTTAGAAAAATTTTTATCATTTTTTAAAGCTTCCGATTTTTCTATAACTTTAGCTTTGTAAATTATTGTACAATGAAAAAAAGAAGCCGACTAAATCGACTTATATAATTGTGATTGATACACATTTTTTTATTTTCTTCAAACTCACTTATATCAATACTTTTAAAAAGTTCGATGAAAACGCATTATGGAGCCTTGTTGTCGCAACGAACCTAAAGGTTGATGCTCCATTCGCGCTTCGCTTGATCGCTACGCGGCTTTTCGAAAATAACTATATTTATATTTTTATTTATATTTATATTTTTTAATTTTATTTTTAAATTTTAGTTTTTCATAATACATATTTTTTAGTTATATACATAGTTTTGTGGATTAATTGCTGTACCATTATATCTCATTTCAAAATGCAAATGGTTTCCTGATGAAATACCTGTTGAACCAACTTTTGCAATTATTTGACCTTGGGCAACTTGCTCGCCAGTTCTACAATTTACTTCACTACAGTGACCATACAAAATTATTAATGAGTCTGTACAACGAACTACGACAACATTTCCATATCCTGAATATCCATGGCCTGCTCCGTTACCTGAGAATATGACAGTACCACCGCAGGCTGCCTTTATAGCTGTACCTTTTGGTGCTGCAATGTCCAATCCCTTATGATTATCTCTCCATCTTAGACCATATCTAGAAGTTATTGTTCCACTAATTGGTCTTATTAAAGTTACTCCTAAATTTGTAGGAACACTTGCTTCATTTACAATTTGCTTTCCTATGTTTCTATAAACACTTTGAACAACTACTTTTTTCTCATATAGCTCATTAACACAAGCATCTACTTCCTTAAATTCGGCTTTTGATACTTCATATTTTTCAACAATTCCTAAATCATTGGAATTGGCACTATTTTTGCTTTTTAGTTGGTTGACAACTTCTTCAGCATCACTAAAAGATTGTAAATACACCTTTTCATTGTTTTCGTCTGTTACAGCGTAAAATTTATAGTATGGTGTGCCTGAAGATGTAACTTTTTCAAATATTTCATCATCATTTGTTTGAACATTTCTCTTTAATAAGCATGATGTATAAATTGGCAATTCCTTCACTTCAACAAAAGCAACATCATCGCCATTTCCTGATGAAATATAATTATTAATTCTTTTTTGTAAATTTATTTTGTCTCTTGTGTATCCTATTATTTCACCATTTAAGCTTACGCTATATGTTTGTTTATATCCTAATTCTATAATTCCAACTATTATTAATGTGGCAACTGTAAGTATTACAAATAATTTTATTAGTGTTCTTACTCCTATTACTACTTTTTTTATCTTATTTATGATACTATACCTCCAATCCTTATTCCTATTTATATCATAAAATTAATAACTTGTCTAGTGGTAATTTTCACAAAGTTAAAAACCGCTTTATTACTAATTTATTAAATTTAGTGTTTATATAATTTTCTAATTTTGTCATAAATTCATCTGCCTTAATTTCACTCTTTGCAACCATATCTAATCCTTTTTCCCAACTAGCTGTAAGCTTTGGATTAAGTATGTCAGGCATTGAAAAATGCACTATGTCATAGATGTTTTCACCTTTTTGAGTTGGAGTAATTATTTGCGTTTTTGTATTAATTTCAATGTATTTGATTTTTTCAAGTTTCTTTATAATCTCCGCTCTCGTAGCACTCGTGCCGATTCCGGCACCTTTTATTTGCTCTCTAAGTTCTTCATCTTCTATAAGTTTTCCCGCATTTTCCATTGCTAAAATCATTGAACCCGAATTGTATCTGCTAGGTGGAGTCGTTTCTGACTCCTTGATTTGATATGTTTTTACTTCTAAAATGTCTCCCTTTTTAACATTAAAATCTACATTTTTATCATCTATGTTATCCACATTTTTTTCACTTGTTGTTGATTCTTTAGATTTTTTAAGCACATTTAGATAACCCTTTTTTACACACACCTTTGAACTCGCATTAAATTTTTCTCCCTCAACATCAATTGTAATATTTAATTTATTGTATTCAGCAGGTGGATAAAAAATTGCCAAGAAGCGCTTAACAATTAGTTTGTATACGTTTTTCTGCAACTCTGGAATTTTATCCAAATTCTCATACCCCTGTCCAGTTGGAATAATTGCATAGTGATCAGTAATCTTGCTATCATTTACATATTTTGTTTTCAAAAGATTTGTGGAAATTTTTTTCTCTTTCATTTGATTTATGAAACCTTGTACTTCAGTATCTTTATAGCCTCTAGCAATACCATTTAGATTTTTAGTAATAACCTTGGCAACAGCTGATGAAAGAACTCTAGCGTCAGTTCTTGGATATGTAACAAGCTTTTTTTCATATAAATTTTGAATTATATCAAGAGTCTCATCAGGCTTGATTTTAAATAATTTTGTACACTCGTTTTGAATCTCAGCCAAATTGAATAATAATGGCGCATTTTCCTTTTGTTTCGATTTTTTAACCTCTTCTACAACGACTTTTTTATTTTGTAAACTTAATATAAAATCATTGGCATCATCTTTCTTTTTAAAACCAGTATCATTGTAAAGCTTAGGAGATTGCCACAATTTAGAGCTTTCTGTAACTTTCCACTCTGCAATCAGTCCTTGTTTTGGCTCATTTTCATTGATTACATCAGGTAAAGCATTATTATTTTCAATAGTTGGATTCTCATTGCTATTACTCGATTTGTCACTTTTTGCCATTAATTTATCGTTCCTTGCTGTTGATTTATCTTTTGACAAATCATTTTTTAGGAACTCACCCGAAATTTTAAAAAAAGGAACTTTAACAAAATTTCTAATTTCTCTTTCACGCTCAACAACCATGCCAAGAACGCAAGTCATAACTCTGCCAACCGAAATAGAAGCTTTGTCCTCTCCAATTGACTTAGCCAACCTTCTACCATAAATAATTGACAACATCCTAGAAAAATTAATACCAATCAAATAATCCTCTTTTGCTCTAAGATAAGCACTATCCGATAAACTATCATATTCGGACAAAAGCTTTGCTTCCTTAATTCCCCTTTTTATCTCTTCCTCAGTTTGAGAATCAATCCAAATTCGCCTTTTCTCTTTGCCCTGCACGTTTATTTCTTGATCAACTAATCTGTAAATGTATTCCCCTTCTCTCCCAGAGTCTGTTGCCACATAAATTGCATCAACGTCATCTCGCGTAATCTGACTTTTTATTATTTCATACTGCTTTTCTACACCTTTTATTACCTCATATTTCCACTCTTTTGGAATAAAAGGCAATGTATCTAATCTCCATAATTTAAGGTTTTCATCATACTTTTCAGGATAACTCATTGTCACTAAATGACCAACACACCAAGTAATTATCCAATCATTTGACTCGATAAAACCATTTTTTCTCTGCCCATTTTGGCATATAACCTTCGCAAACTCCATTGCAACTGAAGGTTTTTCTGTAATTAATAATTTTTTACTCATAGCTTTATATATATCATAATTTCATATGTTGAAATTATACTTCTGGCATTTTTTGTATTTTAACATATTTTCTATATTTTTTATAATCTTTTATAGATTTCACATTTTTAGAAAATTCCACAAAATCATCACACGCCCATGGATATATTTCTACCCTTGATACTCCTCTCTCAACAGCAACTTGATTTCCAACCTCTTTATGTATAAAAGGTGCTAAAAATAAAGCAAACCATTCCTTATAACCTTTTTTATTATTAAGATCGCTATTAGCAGAATCAATTAAATGATTTCTAATAGATGTAATTTCATGTTCGCATTGAAATGACTTTGATGTTGCCATTGTTGGCTCTAATAATGCATGAATATTATCTTCATATACATCTATATCTGTTCCTACATTTTGAGAATTACCTCCAGGTGCGGTTTTAAATGGAATTCCTTGATCATCAGCTATATAATTCGCTACAACTTTTATATTTGGTAAAGCCTTTTTTATTATAACAGCAGTTAAAAACTCCAATCTGGCAGTTGCTTTTATATATTTTAACACTTCATTTTGTGTACCATTTTTTCCTTTTTTAAATACCCTTTTTATTTCATCTTTATAGAAATCCCATGTGTTTTCTCTTGCCCAGTATTCAATTGCCTTTTCCTTCGTACTTTTTTCTTCTTCACTTTCTTCTTCTTGCTTAAAACATAGATCTTTGTCTATAGCACCCATATATTCAAAATAATCGTCTTCATTTTCAAAGTCAATATTTGCTGAATAGGTATTTAATATATGATCTATCTTATCTTTTTCATTACTGTTAATATCAATAAATGTTCCTATTCCTTTTAATGATACTAGCATCGTTAATCTTAATTTTCTAATTACTTCATCCGGAGTTTCTACTGTCAATTTATTCAATTTATAATCTTTTTGTTTGCGCTTAATAAATGCCTTGGTTGCTGGCATTAAAATATCATTCGGTGTTGATGTATCCATTAAATTCATTGCATATTCATACACTAATTCATCAGAAGCTCTAAATCCAAATCTTTGTCGAAATTGATAAATAAGCTCTGCTAATTTTTCATAATCATTATTTCCCCATGCAATAATAAATGTAATTTCCTGCCTTGTTATTCCTTTACAGTTATATTTTTTATCTAAATATCTAATAACATTAAGTATTAATGGAAAGAAATTAACATTAATAGTATTTCTTCTATATGGATTATTTATTTGATATTTGCAAAAAGCATTTAAAAATGCACTTTGTTCATAGGTTTCATCATATCCGTCTTCAATTGGATAACCGTTATTATATGCCTTTATCATAAGCTTACCATTATCAGATATTTTGATTTTCTTTCCTTTTATTACCCTTACTAAACCCAATTCATTTAAAAAATTAAATTGTGTATGTATTCTTGATTCCCAACCACCATTCCAATTTTTGTCTTTATGTGCTGTCATAGTATTTTTTAATAAGTATTTTATTTTGTCAATATCCATTTCACCCGGTTTTGAATCTGCCCACTCACTATAATACGACGACACTTTCTTTGATGCATTCTTTGATTGATCATCTGCTTTAAAATTAAAATTACCATGATATTCTTTTATATATGTTCCTAACGTTTGTCTAGTTGGTTTAAAAATTTTATATCGAATTATTTCTCCTTCTAACTTTAAAGCCACTTCGTCATCAATAACTTTATTTTCAAATTTTGACAATATTGAAATAAATTGTGGTATACGTTCAGGGCTTCTTATAGTAGTATCAAATGAAATTGGTTTTCTTCGACTTGGCATATTAACTTTCTCCTTTATAAATTATTGCTTTTTATAGTTGGTAACAAATACTTCTCTCGAGCTACTCTTAACGGTATTATCATTAAAACTTATATAATTGCTATTTACATTATATACGTTATACTTTTTTGACCAATCACTAAATGTTTCATTTTCTTTTCCTTTATGGTATATTAAATTTGTTATTCCAAATTTAACTCCTTTTACATCCAGTTCATCCAAAAATTGGCATAATTCAATTTCTTTCTTATCGTTCCATAATTTGTTATATTCACTCATAGATATTAAATATGGTGGATCCAGAAATATATAATCTCCTTCTTCAAACTGTATATTGTTTAGAAATTCCTTATAATCAGTATTTTCAAAAGTTATTTCATTATTTTTTCTAAAATCCAAATAATTTATTAATGCCGTATAAACATTTTTATTAAAATCCACATTTCCCACAGGCAAGTTGAATTCTCCTCTCGAATTAAATCTAATCATGTGGTTGAATCCATATATCAATAATAAATATAACAATAACACATTATTTTTATCATTATTATAGTCTTGTTTCATTTTTAAATAGGCATTTTTATTGTATTTAGAATAATATGTTTTAACATATTTTTTCTTTATTTCTTCTGGTACATTTATTCCTCTATATGAACAACTAAGTCCATAGAAATCAATAATATTATATAATTTTTCTATTAATTCTTTAGGTTTGTCAGCATATTTTCCCAATTCTTTATGCAATAAAATTATGTTATAATCAATATCATTTAATACATATTTTTTTCCTACAGAATTAAGAAATGAACTACCCCCACCCACAAATGGCTCTATATAGTTATTTATATCCTTAGGAAATAATTTTTTTAATTGTGGCATTAGTTTATATTTGTCTCCTACATAAAAAAACGGAGATCTTATTATATCTTTTCTATCCATTGCTTTTCACCTTTGTAATAAATACATACTCTCTATGATTTTTTAACTCTGTTTTTCCAGCATTAAAAAATTTATATGGTTTATCAAAAATTTTCGTTTCACCTTTTTCATTTAATATACTTTTAATTTCATCCAAAGTTATTTTATTTTTTGAAGCTGAACTCTTCGAATTATATGTATTGTTATATGTGACCACCACATATTTTGCATCCAAATTATTTATTAAATCTTTAAAAATTTTTGGTGCAGATGACCTGCAGTATTCTGACATATTTTCTTCTTTTGGTTTTAATGCAGTTCCATATAATTCTGGTTTTTCCCATTTTGTTATATTCTCCAACACATGATAAAATCTACTATATTGTCTCGAATTATATGGTGGATCTATAAATGCAATATCTGTTTTTACTCTTTTTACTAGTACATTCGCATCTTCTCTATAAATTTCAATTGTTTGATTTTTATTAATCGTTTTTGGTAAGATTAACTCATATTTAAACCTACTTTCAATATTATCTATTCTTCTATAGGCATCATAATGTCCGCAAGTGTTTGCAATCTTGTCTATTGAAAATAATAATGAAGCAAGTAATATATAATATTCTTTACTATTTATCATGCTTTTTTTTATTTTGCTTTCCAAGTCTTCTCTGATTTTACCTATTAATTTAGCATCATTTCTATTAAAATATTTGTCTCCAAAATTAATTGAGACATAGTTTTCTCCCAAATTCATTTTATTAATGCTGTTATATTCTTCAACCATTTGCATAAGTTTGTCCATATTATAATTTTCTTGTAGAAAAAAACCTTTATATATGATTTCATTTGAATATAAAAAATCATTGATTATATAATTTTCATAATCCTTTAGCATATATTCCGTTACTACACCAGTTCCAGCAAATACATCAAAAAAACTGTTTCCTTCACAGTTGTTTCTTATTAAATCTCTAATCCAATCTCTTAATTTATATTTGCTTCCAGTATATCGTCTATTATATATATTAAACATTATTATCTGCCCTTCTTCAAACAGATTCTATCATATTTCTACATTTTATACAATAAAAAAACCAACATTTTTTATTCAAAAATTATGTTGGTTTTCTTAATATTTATAAACTAATAAACATATAATTGGAATTCATCTGACAATTCATATATATCTAATAATTGTTTTGCATAATATCTAGCCCTATTAGAACTTAACGTTGTTTCAACATATATATTTGAATTTTTAACTTGCATTGCAGAAATTAAAAGTTCTTTGTTATATGCCAAAATTGGATCTTTTAATCCTATATTATGTTTAGATGTTGACTTATGAATCTTATTTTGTAACGTAATATCTTTTAATTTTTCAGGGTCGATTTCATTTAATATATCACATACTTTTGCAACTAATTCATACCAACCCGAAATTTCATAATTGTTATCTTGATATATTATTGTGGTTGGTGTTCTTCCACTCATCGGTGTGGTTAAATCAGCCAAATCATATAAGCCAGGCTCAAAATCCGTTGTAGCCACTCTTGATTCATATTCTCTTGTTCTAGGTAAAGGTCCTATTATGGCTTTGCATGCTCTATCAGCAATATCCTCGTTTCTAGTTTCAATATTTTCCTCTTTCCACTCTTGGTAATTTTCATTATCACTAATCTCAGAGGTGATTGAAAATTGTACTTTCCTTAATAATTCTAATTTATTTTTCCACTGATTGTTTGAATTTTTAGAATTATATGGACCTGAAATTGGAGCAAGATTACCTATACAATTTATATATTTGTTATAAATTTGATTTATCTTTTCTTCATCAATTTTTCCATTTTCATCTTTTTCAACTAAATATTCTTTCCACCAATTTGATAAAGATTGAGGCATCAAATGTTCAATGGTTACTTTTTCCAATGGAACTGGTATGTTTTTTGTTTCTACTTGTTCCATTTTGTATAATAAAGCTCTAGCATACGTTGTATTAACCGCATTTTTTAAAGTGCTTTTAAAATCTTCGTCATTTGGGAATCTGTTAGCTGGTGTACTGCTATTAGACAATTCAAATAAAATATCATTATACGTAATATTTATGTTATTATTAATTATTTTATCTAATAAAGTGTGAATAGCTGTTCTTAGAGCTCCACCTCCACCTGATGGAGAAACTATTCTATATCTAAGCATAAAATCACATAATAAATTCAATATTCGTTTTAGTTCAGATCTATTGCTGTTATATAATTTTTCAAATAGTATAATGTATAAAGGATATAAATCATCAGTTTTCAATAAATTTAGGAATTTAATATATCCATTAATTTCATTCTTGTTGTTATCATCATCTGTACATGAAGCGTTTAATAACCATGAGTAGTAAGCTGCGTATTTTAGCATGTCCTTTAAAATCTCTATGTGCTCTATTCCACTATTAATAAAATGATTCTTAAAAATTGAATACACTTTGTCTGATGGAACATCTTCAAATATTTTTGTAATCAAATAATCTCTAGAAAATCTTGTAACATTGTTGCTTCCTAATATTTCTTCCAATTTTACCCAATATTGACCATATAGTTCCTGTTGTTCTTCCATATCATTAGATAATAGTAAGAAATTTCTAATTAAATCTGAAGGCTCAAGTTTTTTCCCTGTCGAATTTATTTTTTCAAAAACAGTTTGTACCGACTCTAAATCATCTTTTATATCAAGGTTTACATCTACAATGTCCAGCTTTTGTACTGTTTCATATATATTGTCAGGCTTTAAATCCGCATTTTCATTTAAACTTTTTTCTAATAAAGATAAAAATCTTTCATAATTTTTGTATATATGATTATTTTTTTCTTCATCACTTACTTCTTTACCATCAATAATTTTTGCAAATATTTTGGCATCAAAAGTAGTTTGCTTTAATTTTATTCTATATTTTTCGTCTTTGGTGTCATTTATTAAATATCTTGAGTTTATTTTTAATTCATCACCATTTTTTATGTAATCTCTTATGGCACATAATAACAATAAAATGGTTGTAATTCTTTGTTGACCGTCTATTAAAATATATTCACTAAAAGAAGCTCCACTATTTTCTCCAATATAATAAATAATATTTCCAACATAATGATTTTTGCCTGTTTGATATGATTTAATAATATCGAAAAAAAGTTCATCACATTGCTCTATAGACCACTCATAATTTCTTTGAAAAGGTGGTATGGCAAAAACTTTATCTAAGCCACCTATAAATTTTAAAACGTTTGAATCAACTGCTTTCATTTTACTCTTTCCTTTCTTTTAAATTACTAATCATTAAATATGGATTGATCTAGCTTTACTTTATTAGTAATTCATTTATTTGTTTTGCTTATTTATGTCGAATTTTATCATATTTCGTTGATTTTTACAATATATATGCATTTATTTATTTAACCTGTTGTTACAGGATAATGGTTTTAATAAAAAAATTACTGAAAGTCAGTTATTGTA
>CANRBO010000039.1 GCA_947628885.1 uncultured Clostridia bacterium
CAAACGTAGTAGAGCAGTTATCTTAGATAATTGCTCTATAATAATAAAGAAAGTTTCTGAGGGCGGAACAGGCAGCCGCCACCCATTGTTAGGAGATGTAGGAAGGTCAACCTACCTAAACTTTCTTGAAATAAACGCATCTAACTCATAAGAGTATAGATGCGTTTATTTATAATGTTGTTTCAAAATCTTTTGTTTGAAATATAGAAGTAATATGGTTAGGTCTCTACTTAAATTATTCATATATATTACAAGATTCGGAAATAAAACCTATTCATTAATAAAAAGAGCTTTAGCAATATAAGGGCCAACTTCCTTAAAATCATACCAACCGGAGCTTTTGCTATTATTATCCAAGCCATTTGGATTAGATACATAAACCATATTGTTATTATCTGTGGCTAATAATACCATGTAATGAGATGCAGTTGTCCAACGATTATTAGTAGGCTTATTCCATACACATATAAGAACAGGGCGATTCTGCTTTAAATGTTCAGTTATATTTTTCTCAGATAAGCTAACAGAATCATACAAAAAATCAGAATTGCTAATTCCAAAAGAGTGAGAAAGCTCATAAGAAATATTTTCGCCATTTAAAACAGGATAATATTTTTCTCTCAAATCTTCAGGAGTATAATTAATATTGTAGCCACTTAGAATAATTGACATAGCAGTTATACCACAACCAGCTGAATCCATATCGCCGTCCCAATATTTTTTATTAGCCCAAGGAGCAGAGCCATTTTGTTTGAATTCTTTATACACTTTATTATCAATTCCGGTAAAAGTAGTAAAATAACCATTTTTATTTTCGACTTTTTTCTGACCAATGCCGGCATAATTTTCGTTATTATCAAGTTTAATTGTATCATACTCAGGAATACTTGAAAAATCTACTATTGCTTTAGATTCGCCATTAAAGAAGCTAAATATATGTCTGAGCATTGTAACTACAATGGGAACTAAAACAATTAATATTAACAAAACTAACAATCTTCTTGATTTTCTTCTATGTCTTTTTTTCATATAAATCACAATCCTTTCCAAATTTCATAATTTCCAAAGAAACATAATGAGATTTATTTAAAGTATAAAATAAATAGTTTAAGAAAAAATTAATTAAATCTTAAATTTTTCTTAAATCTGTAGTTATTAAATAAAAATGTGGTATAATCACTAAAACAAGACTTGAGAGTGCGAATTAATGTTGAAAAGAGGTTAAATCTAATATGAATATTTTAGTAGTTGATGATGAGAAAGAAATAGCTGATTTGGTGGAATTGTATTTGAAAAATGAAAATTATAATGTATTTAAATTTTACGATTCAGAAGAAGCAATAAAATGCATAGAAAACGAAAAAATAGATATGGCGATACTAGATGTAATGATTGACGGAAAAGACGGATTCGAAATCTGTAAAATTATTAGAAATAAAGATTTTACCTATCCGGTAATCATGCTAACTGCAAAAATAGATGACAAGGATAAAATAGCAGGACTCACAATTGGAGCAGATGATTATATTACCAAGCCTTTTAATCCACTTGAGTTGGTAGCGAGAGTAAAGTCAGCATTAAGAAGATACACGAAATACAATAACAAAGAAGATAAAAATATTATTGAAATAAATGGTTTGCAGATTGATAAACAAAAACATAAATGTATTTTGTATGATAAAGAAATTGAGCTAACTCCAATAGAATTTGATATTTTATTATATTTAGCAAATAAAAAAGGAATAGTAGTAAGTTCAGAAGAATTATTTGAAAAAGTATGGAAGGAAAAATATTTTGACAGCAACAATACGGTAATGGTTCATATTAGAAGGATTAGAGAAAAACTACATGAAAACACTAAAAATCCCAAATTCATAAAAACAGTTTGGGGTGTGGGATATAAAATAGAATAGCTAAAAATGAAAGGAATAATGCAAAATGACTAATGAATTAAGAAATCTAAAAAATACAATGGCGATCAAAGCGTCAATGAAGATTGTAATATATTCATGTATAGTATATTTGATTTTTCTATTTTTGATAGATAATCTTTTAAATGACGATATAGCAGATATGTCAGTCTATTACTTAGGCAGAAACACATATTACAGTTTGGTAGGAAATAAGAAAATAATTCTAATTATTTCAGCAATTATTATATTTGTAATAGTTTCATATTTAGTAATAAGAAAAATGAATAATAGCATTGTAGAAACAATAAAAGTAATGGACAAAATCTTAAAAAATCCTGAAGAAGAGATACAAATGACAAAAGATTTGGCACTTGTAGAAAATAGAATTAATAGCATTAGGCTAGATTTATTGAAAAGTCAAAATGAAGCTAAAACGGCAATGCAGAAAAAAGATAATTTGGTAATGTATATGGCACATGATTTGAAAACTCCGCTAACATCTGTAATAGGCTATTTAACACTCATTAACGATGAAAAAGATATTTCACAAGAATTAAAACAAAAATATATAAAAATAGCATTAGATAAAGCATTACGACTAGAAGAATTGACGAACCAATTCTTCGACATAACAAGATATAATTTGCACGACATACCAATAAATAAAAATAACATAGATTTATCATATTTATTTGAACAATTAATAGACGAGTGTTATCCAATGTTAGAAAGTAAGAAATTAAAAATAAAAATCAATAAACCAGCTAGTGTGCAATATTATGGAGACGGAGATAAACTCGCAAGAGCTTTCGAAAATTTGATAAAAAATGCTATCAATTATAGTTATAGCAATAGTGAAATTTTAATCAATATGGAAGAAAAAAACGAGAAAATTACGATAACTATGAAAAATAAATGTGACAAAATCCCACAATATAAATTAGAAAAGATTTTCGAGCCATTTTATAGAGCAAATGAATCAAGAAATAGTGCTACTGGCGGAGCGGGTTTAGGCTTAGCAATAACTAAAGAAATTATAGAGCTTCACGGTGGAAATATAAAAGTAAAATCAGGAGACGAAGATGTTGAATTTGAAATAACTCTGTAATTTTGAAATAACTCTGTAATTTTAAAAAAGACAGATTCAAACATCTGTCTTTTTGCTTTTCTACATATCTGTTTCATCATATTCCACTTCATAAGGTTTTGCTTCAACTTCTACAACTTTAGAAGGTTCGCTTTCATTTTTTTCTTTCTGCTCTTTGTTCTTGTCCTTGTCATCATTTAATTTTACAATTAAATTTTCTTGAAGAGTTTTATTAGATTTGTTCAACTTCTTATCTAACATTTGAGTAGTCTTTTCTATTAAATCAGGTACTAAATCTAATAATTTGTCCAAAGATGATGCATGTGTTACTGGAAGTAGTTTAACTCCTGAAGGTTGAACTACTATGAAAGCAATTGGGCTTATACTAACACCCGCGCCTGAACCACCGCCGAAAGGAAGTCTAATATTTTCTTGTCCACTTTCTTCATTATTTTCATCTTTTTCATCTTTGTTTTTGCTCTTTTTATCTAGCATCCCTTTTACTTTGAATTCACTTCCGCCTGCTGCAAATCCGAAATTTACTTTTGATACTGGTATTATGATTATATTATTTGAAGTTTCTATCGGATCACCAATTATTGTGTTTACATCAATCATTTCTTTGATTGAGTTCATCGCACTATTCATTAAGCCTTCAATAGGATAATTTGACATTTTCATCTCTCCTTACTTTTAAATTTTAAGACACCTATTTGCTGTCTTTTATAATTTTCTTTTTGTATTATTTACCATTTACGCAAATTTATACACTTTATAATTATTAATTATAATTTCTGATTTAAACAAGATTTTATTTATTTGTTTAATTTTACAATATATGTGTTACTGGTACTGTGGATGCCTACTAAATTGTTCAATTAATTTTACAACGTCTCTTGTTAAAGCTTTCAATGCTTATAGCTGATATTTGTAATACAGACTTACTTATCTAATCAATTTTACAACATCTGTTGTTGGCATTGATAGTACTAGTGAAACATCTATATTAAATATTGGTCTGTCTAAGTAAATGGGAGTTATTTCATAATTATATTTTTTTGAGTTTATTTTATTTGCTTCAAATGGTATGGCTACCGAAATTAATATGGATACAATTGATGTGAGTAATGCTGTTATACTGGCATCTTCTGTTCCTAAATTAATTGATAGATTCAAGCTTTCTAAATCTATATCAGGCAAGTCTTGTTCTATTTCTTTTTTATCTTCTTGTGCAAATTGCTCTACTTCTCTTTCTTCTTTTTTTAATTTATGTTTTCTAATCTGTTTTCTTAAAAATCCTGCTATTTGATCATCTGATACCTGCAATTTTAATATTGGTATTTTTTTTAATGCACATAGTTCTAATGTTAGAATAAAATCCAAATAATTAAATATTCTAATATATTCTTTATCTTTTATTAATTTAACAATTTCTTTTAAATCCTTATAATCTTCAATTTTGAAATCTGTTAACTTTAATTTTATAGATGATGTAATAGTAATTATAGTTATTAAAATTATTATTAATAAAATAATACAAATAATAAAAACTACCACAAGAGTTTCCTCCTTATAGTAGTTTTTTCCATTTTTATATGTATTTATACTTTGTTTTTTTATATATTTTATTTGTTGTTCTTATATATTTTATTTATTATTTTTATATCTTTTATTTGTTATTTTTATAGATTAATAATATAATTCTTATTACTTTTTATTAAATTATTAATAATTGATTATAATATTTATTTATATATTTGCCTTTTTCTTTTTAGTTACATTTATGTCGCCAAATAATTCATTTTGATTAGTTTCTACTTTACTTCTTCTTGACATTTCCAATAATCCTGAAAATGCTGTTACAACTTCTTGTGGCTTACATTTATTTAGAGAAAATAATTTATTAAATACAAAATTAGAATTTTTAATTAATTCCCTAAACATTGTTTTTACTGTGTCACCAACAGAAAAGTGTTCAATAAGAGCGATTTTTTCAATATTTTTAACATTTTTATTTTTTCTAACACTTGTTCTTTCAAGTATGTCTTTATAAGTATTAACTATCTCATTTTCCGTGTAATTTATTTCTAATTCTTTTTTTGGTAGTTCAATACTTTCAGGTTTTCTAAAATATCTTTTATTATTTTCTGCATACATTTGTGCAAAAGTTTTTGTGATTTCTTTATACTGCTTATATTCAATGATTCTTTGTATAAGCTCTTCTTCTGAAATCATCTCTTCTTCGTCTTCTACTCGTGGTAACAACTTTTTAGATTTTATGTAAAGTAAATTTGATGCCATAATCAAAAATTCGCTTGTAACTTCTAGATCCATTTCTTCCATTTTTTTGATGTATTCAATGTATTGATCAGTAATTTCATTTAAATTTACATCATATATATCCATTTTATTTTTGTCAATTAAATGGCATAGTAAATCTAATGGTCCTTCAAAGTTTTGCAATTTTATTTTGTATCTAGTTGTTTCCAGTGTAAAGATATTCTGCATCCTTTATGCTTTCCTCCCTATAACCTTTTTTTCTTAAATATTGTTTTATTTCTTGAACTTCCATTGAGTTTATTTTTTTTGAAAATAGCTGTTCTGCAGAATTAACTTCATATTCACATAATCTATCATAATTATCTGAAAAGTAATCTTCTATAATATTACTTTTTAATCCTTTTGCAAGTAGCTTATATTTTAATTCCTTCATTGACATACATTTCAATGCTATAAATTCATTTACTGCTCTGTCAATATAATTAGTATCGTTAATATATCCTAATTCTTTTAATTGCTCAATCACTTGTTCAAATATGTCTTGGTCAAAAGTGTCTTTGAATTTATTTCTGATTTCATTTTCAGTTCTTTTTTTATAAAATATGTATTTTAATACTCTACTTTTAACTTTATCAATCTCTTCTAATTTCTCGAGATTTGCTGAAAATTGTAAATGTTCCAAGTTTTATCCTTTCTACTTTACATAATTTAGTTTTTATTGCCTTCACTTTTACTGCTATTTTTTATGACACAATTCTATTGAAAAAGAATTAATTTTGACTAGTAAAGCGAATTTTAAATTTTATTTTAAATAAAGATTGAAATAATAATTATTATTATTATTCATTTTCTTCTTCTTCGCTTTTGTCGCTTGTTTCTTCTTCACCTAAACTATTTTCGAAAGCTTGATCAAAATTATTTCTAATTTTTTGCTCTATTTCGGTCATTGCAGCTGGGTTATCTTCAAGGTATTTCTTCGCGTTTTCTCTACCTTGTCCAATTCTTTCTCCATTATAACTAAACCACGAACCGCTTTTTTCCACCAATCCTAGATTAATACCAATATCTAATATATTGCCTGATTTTGAAATTCCTTTTCCATATATAATATCAAATTCAGCTTCTCTAAATGGTGGAGCTACTTTGTTTTTAACAACTTTTACTCTTGCTCTACTACCTATAACTTCTCCGTCTTGTTTAATATTTTCAACCTTTCTAATATCAAGTCTAACAGACGAATAAAATTTCAATGCTCTTCCTCCAGGAGTTGTCTCCGGATTACCAAACATAATACCTACTTTTTCTCTTAATTGGTTAATAAATACTATACAACTATTTGATTTATTGATTACACCTGCAAGCTTTCTTAAAGCTTGTGACATAAGTCTTGCTTGTAAACCAACATGTGCATCTCCCATATCTCCGTCGATTTCTGCCTTAGGAACCAATGCTGCAACTGAGTCTACTACTATTAAGTCAATTGCACCGCTTCTTACTAATGCTTCTGCTATTTCTAGCGCTTCTTCTCCTGTGTCAGGTTGAGATACTATCAAATTATCTATATCAACTCCTAAGTGCTTTGCATATACTGGATCAAGGGCATGCTCCGCATCAATAAAAGCTGCTTCTCCGCCTTGTTTCTGTGCTTCTGCAATCATGTGAAGTGCTACTGTCGTTTTTCCTGAAGATTCAGGCCCAAATATCTCAATTATTCTTCCTTTAGGAATACCTCCTATTCCTAAAGCTATATCTAAACTTAGAGCTCCTGTTGGGATTGCTTCTGTGCTTACTGCTTTAAATTCTCCTAATTTCATTACTGCACCTTTGCCAAATTGCTTTTCAATTTGACCCATTGCTGCTTCCAATGCTTTTTGTTTTTCTGAATTAATTTTTTCTGAACTCATAATTTCCTCCTATTTTTCTAAACATCTGTTTGTACTAATTATATATTAAAAAATATTTTTGTCAATACTTTTTTTGAATTTTTTGTTATCTTTTTATTTTGTTTACATTACTAAGTCGCGTTTAACTGTTCACTTGATGCTCTTTTCATTGTATTTATTGTTTCATTTGACCTTGTTTTTTATTAAATTACATTTACTTTCTTGTTGATTTTTAATAACTATTGTTGCCTATACCACTTATCAAAGTTGTAATATAGAAAATTCGAAGTTGGTGCAAAATCTCCCCCAACATTAGAATTTAGGATAATTATTCCTTTATTTCTATATAATCCTATATGTGGAACTTCGGCATTGATTATTTTTTCTGCTTCTTTAATAGTATTTACTGAATATATTTTTGAAAACACTTCTTCATTATAATAATTCGATATATTTCCATTTCCATAAAAATACGATAAATCGGGATTTATAGAGCTTGAAACTCCTGTTATTATCATTTGATAATTTTTATTATTTAGATAATCATAATATCTGTCATCATTAACTTGTACAACATTTATTATGATGCCTACTTCTGCTAGTTGATTTTTAATGTTATTTGCAACATTTACTCTATCTACATTGCTACTATTTACTACTATTGAAAGATTAAGCCTTTTCACATATCCATTGATATTTTTTTGCCACCTATTGTTTGCATAAGTCCAGCCTGCATCTTGTAATGTCTTTTTTGCCATGTCTTGATTATATGTTATAAGTTCTTCTGAATTATATAAAAAACTTCCATAATCTAAAGGCGAATTTGACACAACCTTTGAATATCCAAAAACAGTACTTATTATACTTTCTTTATTTATTGCATAATTTATAGCTCTTCTAACTGCTGAATCAGATAGAATATTATCATTACAATTAAAACTTAGAAAATCATAATCTCTCCCTGCATATTCTTTTTTATTATATCCAATCGTTCCGATATAACCAGTATAATTAGTCATATAAGTACTGACTGTATCAACGTTTCCAAGCTTAAATGTGTTAAATATTTCTCCTATTGTATTGTATTTATGTAAAGTAATTGATTGCGTTTTTGGTTTGTTCGTTTTGTAGTTTTTCCACTTATCGTTCATTATTAACAAAATATTATCATCATTTATACTGGCTATTTTGTACATACCAGTTCCCATAGGGATTTTACCCGAATTTACAAAATCCTCATTTAGATAGTACCTACTTGATACAATTGGAAAAGTTAAATTATATTCAAAAAATGGTACATATCTATTTAAATTTATTATTACAGTTTCTGAGTCAGGTGTTTCAATGCTTGCAATATCTCGAATATTTTGCAAATATATTGAATTTGTATTTATTATTTGTTCTATCGTGTATTTTACATCGGTTGACATAAATGTACTGCCGTCCTGCCATTTTACACTAGTATCAAGCTTTATCTCATAGCTCGTATTAGAAGTCATGGAAATAGATTTACCAAGTGATGGCTCTAATCTATAGTCTGATGTAATGTTAAATATTGAATCAAATACTAGTTTGTCTATATTAACAATTTCTCTATTTTTGGTTACAATTGGATTCATTGTATCATAATTTGTAATACCCATTTTTAAATTTTCAACTATACTAATGTCTTGATTTACAGTCGTATTAGAGTTTTCTACCTCTTCCTCAGTTTCAGGATTATTATTATAATACAAAATATAAATCGCACCACCAATGAGCCCAATTACAACTAAAATAAATATGTATTTAAAGAAATTATTACTGCTTGACTTCATTTTTCTCATATAATCAATTAGCTTATTTTAATTGATTAACCCTTTCTTGCATAATAAATAATTATACTTTCCTACTCTGTGTATCATATAATAATATAGAATATTTTTCAACAATTTTGCAAAATAAATTTACAAAAAAGTAATATTTACTTTTTTCAAAAATAGCATGAATAAATATCATTGTCAGCTTCACAACAATATTTACACATGCCCCTACTTTTATTTTTGCATATTATGTTATGCAATTTTATCTTGACTCTACAATAAGTCTTATGCCTGTTCTGTCTTCTCCTTCTACTTGCACTTCTGCAAATGCTGGAATACATACTAGGTCTACCCCAGTTGGTGCTACAAACCCTCTTGCTATTGCAACTGCCTTAACTGCTTGATTTAGAGCTCCTGCTCCAATAGCTTGCATTTCTGCCTTTCTTGATTCTTTTACCATACCTGCAATAGCTCCTGCTACTGAGTTTGGATTTGATTTTGATGAGATTTTTAAAACTTCCATTTTTTCCTCCTATTATTATATTATTTTGTAATTACAATTTCTAGTCATAATAATACTACTTAATTTTAAAAATGTCTAGTATTTTTTACTAATTTTTAACATTTTTCATCGACTTATTTTAACAAATTATGACATCAATTGACATTTAAAATTATATAATTATAGAACTAAATCGTAAAAATATAATAGTGTTAGCAACCGCGCTAGACTCCAACCGGAGCGTTAGCGCATGGCGTTTGAAACAAATTTCATAAATTTAGTTTATTTTTTGCCATTTTTGTAGTATAATTTATATGTAAATAAAAATGTAACTACATTTTTATACTTATACTTTTTTGGAGTAACATAATTTTTATGATTATGTTTAGCTCTTGAAAGGAATATACTCAACATGAAAAGA
>CANRBO010000040.1 GCA_947628885.1 uncultured Clostridia bacterium
TAACTTGATCAATTGCAACTGCAACTTTTGAAATTGTTTGTAACAATGATCCAGCAAGTTTTGAAAGAAGTTCTTCTCTTGAAGGAAGTTTTGCTAGTGTGATTATTTCATCAACACTCATAACTTTTCCTTCTATCATACCACCTTTAATTTTGTAGTTTTCATGCTCTTTAGAGAACTTGTAAACTGCTTTTAATGGTGATAAATAGTCTTCTGTTGAAGATACTATTGCTGTTGGTCCTTCTAATAAATCGTCAAGACCTGTTTCTCCATTTAGATCCATTGCTCTTCTTACAATATTATTTTTTGTAATTTTGCAAGTAGCATTTGTTTCTCTAAGAGATTTTCTGATTTTTGTATCTTCATCAACAGTTGTTCCTCTGTAATCAACTAGAAGTACTAAATTTGTAGTTTTTAGATATTCTGCTAATTCTTTTACTTCTGCTTCTTTTTTAGCGATAATTTCTTTGTTTGCCATTTTTTATTTTTCACCTCCTATTTTTTATTTATTTTATTAAAACTTAATAACTGTGTAATAAAATAAAAGTTCAATTTATCCTAGCCTTACGAGGCTATAAATAGATTGAACTTTAATATTCTCTCATATTTTAACCTCGGTAGGACTTCCTTTATGCCTACTGTCTTTGGCTTCTTTATAAATTATTTTTGGTCAATATACAAACCAGGTCCCATAGTTGGTGCGATTGATACACTCTTGATGTATTGACCTTTAGCTGCTGCTGGTTTTGCTTTGATTATTGCTGACATTATTGCATCATAGTTTTCTTGTAATTTGCTTGCTCCAAATGATACTTTTCCAAATCCTAAGTGAATAATGTTATTTTTGTCTAGTCTATATTCAACTTTTCCTGATTTAACATCTGAGATTGCTTTTGTAACATCCATTGTTACAGTTCCTGATTTTGGATTTGGCATTAAACCTTTTGGTCCTAATACCTTTCCTAATCTTCCTACAACTCCCATCATGTCAGGTGTTGCTATAACTACGTCATAATCAAACCAATTTTCCTTTTCTATTTTTGGAATTAATTCTTCAGCTCCTACAAAGTCTGCTCCTGCAGCCTTTGCTTCATCAGCTTTTGGTCCTTTTGCGAATATTAAAACCTTTAATGTTTTACCAGTTCCATTTGGAAGTACTACTGTACCTCTAACTTGTTGGTCTGCATGTTTTGAGTCAACTCCTAATTTTACATGTAGTTCAACAGTTTGGTCAAACTTAGTTTTAGGCATTTTTTCAATTATATCTAATGCTTCATTAACAGGATATAATTTCTTTGAATCTACCAATTTTGCACTTTCTTGGTATCTCTTTCCTCTTTTCATTTTTACCTCCTTTGGTTATATCGAAACTTTCGTCTCTCCCAATCTAATTTTATTTTTAATTTTAGCTTTTTACTTAATCTTCTATTTAGCTTTTAATTTTTCTTTAATATTTTCGCAATATTAAAAATCAGAATTTTAAATTACTAAGCTTCTACTGTAACGCCCATTGAACGAGCTGTTCCAGCTACCATTTTCATTGCAGCTTCTAGTGAAGCAGCGTTTAAATCAGGCATTTTTTGTTTTGCTATTTCTTCAATTTGTGCTTTTGTAAGATTAGCAACTTTTTCTCTATTTGGCTTTCCTGAACCTTTTTGAATTTTAGCAGATTTCTTAATAAGTACTGCCATTGGTGGTTCCTTTGTGATAAAGTCAAATGATTTGTCTGGATGAACAGTAATTACAACTGGAATTATTAATCCTGCTTGTTTTGCTGTTCTATCATTAAATTGCTTTACGAAGTCCATAATGTTAACTCCGCTACCTCCTAATGCTGGTCCAACTGGTGGAGCTGGTGTAGCTTTTCCTGCTTCGATTTGCAATTTGATAATAATTTCTTTTGCTTCTTTTTTACCTGCCATTTTTTGCACCTCCTTATCTTACTTTTTCAACTTCTGAGAAGTCTAATTCAACAGGTGTTTCCCTGCCAAACATTGATACTAGAACCTTTACTTTATGTTTGTCTTTATTTATTTCTGTAACTGTTCCAGTGAAATCTGTAAATGGTCCATTGATTACTCTAATGTTGTCATTTACTTCATAATCTACATTAACTGATTGTGTTTCAAATCCCATTTTTCTTATTTCATAATCGGTAAGTGGTATTGGGTCTGTTCCTGATCCAACAAATCCTGTTACACCTCTAGTATTTCTAACAATATACCAAGTTTCTTCTGTAACAATCATTTTTACCAAAACATATCCTGGGAATACCTTTTTTAAGTTTGTTTTTCTTTGACCTTCCTTTATTTCTATTTGTTCTTCCATTGGAACTATAATATCAAAGAAATAATCTTGTAATTCTCTGTTCTTTATAGTTTTTTCAAGGTCTGTCTTGACTTTATTTTCATATCCTGAATATGTATGAACCACATACCACCTTGGTTCTAAATCATAATCTTTTTGAGACATTACAATTAGCCTCCTTACAAATTATTTTCTAAATCTTTTTAATTTATAAATTATTCTTCACTATTATCAGATGTGTTTAAATCAACTCCTTCATCTGTTGTTTCAGATGATTCTGAGTTTGTTTCATTATTTGATTCTTCTGAGCTTTCATCTAAAATAGCATTTTCATCTGTTACATTGTCTGTAACTTCATTAACAACTTGTGTGCTATTTTGTATTTTTTCAAGTTGTTTTACTTCTAGTGAAGTTAATCCCTCGAAAATCAAATCAAGCACAAATACTAAAACAGATACAACTATAACTACTACTAAAACAACTGTTGTGTTAGTCGCTAATTCCTTTTTGTTAGGCCAAATAATTTTTTTAAGCTCTGCTTTAAAATCTTTGAACCAATGTTTTTTATTTTTGTTATCTGTTTTGTCTGATTTTTTTATTTTCTTAGCATCTTTTTTACTTGATTTTTCCGTTTTCTTTTCTTTTTTTGAAGTAACTGATTTTGTTTCTTTTTCTTCTTCATTGACCTTTTCGTTATCATTTTCAATTACTTCTTCTTGTATTTCTTCTTCTTTAATTTTTTCTACGGGTGTAGTAGTTTTTACTACTTTTTTATTGCTATTTATCTTCTTTTTCTTCTTTTTAGCCATTTTGCTTCCTCCCAATTAAATACAAGAACTATTTTGTTTCTTTATGTGCTGTAGTTTTTTTACAGAATTTGCAATACTTCTTTAATTCTAATCTTTCTGAATTATTTTTCTTGTTTTTGTCTGTTACATAATTTCTATTGTGACATTCTGTGCACTCTAAAGTTATATGTTCTCTTGCTCCTTTTGTTGCCATTTTAATACACCTCCAGCATAAAATCTTTTCTAGCGTATGTGGCTACACATACGCTAAATTATTCTATCATAAATTTATAGCTATGTCAACCCCTCGTTTGCATTATTGTAATTGTTTTGCAACTTCTTCAGCAAAGTTTTCTTCTCTTTTTTCTAGTCCTTCACCTTTTTCAAATCTTGCAAATCTTAAAACTTTTCCATGTTTTTCTTCTACCATTTGTCCAACTTTTTTGCTTGGGTCTTTTACAAATTCTTGATTTAATAGACAAATTTCTGAATAGAATTTTCCTAATCTTCCAGCTACTATTTTTTCAGCAACTGCTTCAGGTCTTCCTTCATTTATAACTTGTGCTTTAAGAATTTCTTTTTCTTTTTCTAATCTATCAGCTGGAACATCTGCTTCACTTAAGAATTCAGGTTTTGCTGCTGCTATTTGCATACATACATCTTTTGCAACAGTTTCATCTGCACCTTCCATTTCAACTAATACACCGATTTTTCCTTCTCCATGAATATAGCTTACTATTATTCCGCTTTCTGCTTCAAATCTAATAAATCTTCTAATATTCATGTTTTCGCCTATAGTTGCAATTTTATTTGTTAGTACTTCTTGTACTGTAAGATTAGCATCTTCTATAGATTTTTGTGCTAATAATTCATCTAAATCTTTTGGATTGTTTAGAGCTACTTGTTTTACAACATTTTTTACGAACTCTTGGAAATCTGTATTTTTTGCTACGAAATCTGTTTCAGCGTTTACTTCGATTAATGCTCCTACTTTCTTATCTTCTGAAACATAAGCATTTACTAATCCTTCTGCTGCTATTCTGTCTGATTTCTTAGCAGCTTTCATTATTCCTCTTTCACGTAAAAGCTCTATTGCTTTTTCTTCGTCTCCATTTGTCTCTGTCAATACCTTTTTGCAATCCATCATTCCTGCACCTGTTTTTTCTCTTAACTCTTTAACTTGTGTAGCAGTTATCATTTTTTTATCCTCCTAGTTTTTATATTTTTTAGATAGTATTTTAATTTTATAAAAATACTATCTATTATAATCAAATTTTTAATTACTCTTCTGAAGCATTTTCTTCTTCAGCTGCAACTATTTCTTCCATGCTTTCAGGTTCAGCATTGTCTTCTTGTTCTTCAACTGTTTCACCAGCTTCTAAACTTTCTCCTTGCTTTCCTTCAATTATTGCATTTGCCATAACATCAGTAACTAATTTTACTGCTCTTATAGCATCATCATTTCCTGGAATTACATAATCTACGTCATTAGGATCGCAGTTTGTATCAACTAATCCTACGATAGGAATATTTAATTTTCTAGCTTCTTGAACTGCAATATGTTCCTTCTTAGGATCAACTAAAAATATAACATCTGGAATCTCAGTCATTTCTTTAATTCCGCCTAAGTTTTTGTTTAGTTTATCCATTTCTTTTCTTAACAATACTACTTCTTTTTTAGGTAGAACTTCGAATGTTCCGTTTTGTTCCATTGCTTCTAATTCAGCTAATCTTTCAATTCTTTTTCTAATTGTTTTGAAATTAGTTAAAGTTCCTCCTAGCCACCTTTCGTTTACATAGAACATACCGCTCTTTTCTGCTGCTTCTTTAACGCACTCTTGAGCTTGTTTCTTTGTACCAATAAATAGAATTGTTTTTCCTTCTTCAGCTTGCTCTCTAATAAATTCGTAAGCTTCATCTAATTTTTTAGATGTCTTTTGTAAGTCGATGATGTGGATACCATTTCTAGCTTGGAATATATATTCAGCCATCCTTGGGTCCCACCTTCTTGTTTGATGTCCAAAATGAACACCTGCTTCTAGTAATTGTTTCATTGCAACTACTGCCATTTTAATTTCCTCCTTTTTGTTTTATTCCTCCACAAATTTCTTCATATAAAACTACCTTTTATAGGCATCAATTTCATACTCCATTTGTGTGTGTATTTTTCAACGTATATTATTTTATCAGATTTTGAGCTAAATTGCAATAGTTTTTTTGGAATTTTGCATTTAAAAATTTAGTCTTACAACTTTTCTGTATTTTAAATTATTATGTAAATATCTTTACATAATTCCAAATATCTTCAAAATTACAAGTAAACAAGCTCCGGGGGATTCCAAGAATTCCTACAATTATTGAATTTATTATACTAAAACCGATATGAAACTCAAATGAGGTTCCTACTAAATTTATTAAGAAAATAATTAAAGCTCCTAAAATTGAATTTCCAATCAATTTTAGGATTTTTTTTAATGGAAAGGCAAAATATTTTCCAAAGATTATTAATATTGCTATACATGCAATAAATGTTAAAATAACTTTATTGTTCATTTTTACTATTAATCCTTTCACTATATAAATTTTGATTAATAATTCCTAAATATAGATGTTTTAGATTAAAATTAATCTTGTCCTGTTGCTGGTTTAATTGTATGATGAACAATATGCTTTTATGATAAATTTTTAAGCTAATTTTTCTATTTCTATACCTCTTGCTTTTGCAAGTTTTATTAAGCTGTCTAATTTTGATTGAATTGCTTTTATTTTATAGATATAGTAATCTATTAAATCATTTGAATTGGCAAATTCATAATTTCTATTTGCATTTGTTAGTTGTGCTCTAGTATTTATTATATTTCTCAAAATCTCCTTTTTTTCTTCTTCCTCTGTCATTTCTATAAAAATCTTATCAGCTAAAAATTTTTCTTCCATTTGCCCTCCTAGCTCTTTATTTTACAGATAATATTATATTCCTAAAAAATGCCAATTATTCATAAATCATCATTTTTATTGCTTTATCGGAAATTATATGGTATAATCGTAATATAATTATAACTTTGTCACTAGAAATTTCATGTGGCAATAGAAGGGAGTTGTTCTTCATGGCAAGGACAGTATATGTTACTCTTGAGGGTGCTCTACTCTCTGTACCCAAGGCATATCTCAACATTGGCAAATTGGGTGATTTAATCGTTATTCCAACTTCAGTCGTGAATAACCTTTATAATTTCACTGGTATCAAGCGGGTTTTTGCATCTAATATATGCGAATACCTAATGGATAATTTGTCAAACGATGAGGTGAGGCAACAAAATGGAACCTTTATCCGGATAATGAATCCAGATGATTTTATAGGTAATTTTGTTCCGTTCGAGCCACTTCTTTCAGTTCATAAGCAGAAAATTCTTCTGCTTTGCAAGAAGTTGGCTGAGAAAACCTACAAAGATTGCAAGGTGGTTTTGCTCTCGCAAAACCCAATGCTCTTAATTACGGCTTCAAAAATGGGGATTTCAACTCAATCCGTATCGGATAAAATTTTTCCTCGTCCAAAGGACAGATATACAGGACGGCATGAAATCAATGTTTCTGATGTATTCATGCAAAAGTTTATTGAGGAAGAAAATATCCCCTCGCCAATGAATCTTCACGAAAATGAGTTTGTTTTTTTAAAAACCTTTTCATCAGGAGGTAAATTGGCTCGTTATTCGAAAGGTTATTTACAACCTTTGCGTTATCAGTTTTCAACAAGTTTTAAGGCTTTAAATTTAGAGCAGGTTTTCTTGACTGAATCATTATTCGCTCCGCCGAACATTGCTCCTCTTGTTATTGCTTCAGGGGCTGCTGGTACAGGTAAAACTTATGCAACCGTATCAGCTGCTATGAGTCAACTTGCCAATAATAAGGCGTGTCAGCTCAAGTACGCAGCGAATTATGAAAAAATCATCATATCTACCCCGGCAATAACTGATGCTGGTGAGAGTTTGGGGTATTTACCCGGTGATCTTATTCAGAAACTTAAACCGTATTTTGGTGGTATTTTTGATTCTTTCGTCAAGATTCAGAAATGGAAAACTATCAAAAACAATGGTAGCAGTTACGATTCCGTCAAGACAGAGAAAAATGCAGATAATATGCTCATGAGCTATATCGAATGTGGCTTAATTGAAATTCAGTCTATTGGATTTTTGGCTGGTCACAATTTCGATAATTCATTTGTCATTTTGGACGAAGCTCAGAACGTCGATCCTAATTTCTTCATTAATATAATTACTAGGATTGGAGAAGGTTCCAAATTAGTTGTTTTGGGTGATCCTTTCCAAGTAAAATCTCCTAATCTTTCTAAGGATATTAATGGTATTATATATATGATGGAGTTATGGAAAGATGAACCTTTGGCATGGCAGATTCAACTGAACGATAAAAAATCGCTCAGAAGTCCAATATGTCAGAGAGCAATTGACATTATGTCTTAAATTATGTCTTAAGGTAACATTTTACCCCACACAAGAAATCTTGTGTGGGGTTCTTCTTTTTTATTATATCTACTAGATTTATTTTTTATTAAGCTCTATAATTTTATTGTTTTTACTTTATAAATTTATTATTTTCTACTTTATAAATTTATTATTTTTTACCTTATAAATTTATTGTTTTTTAGATTCTTCTACATATTTGCAAATATATTTCTTACTTTTTTCACAACATAATGGCTTCCGCCTACACTTTTTGTGTTTTGTACCATGCTAACTATTAGATGTTCATTTTCATCAAATGCGTCAAACCAGCCTATTTCATCTCCGTTTTCATCATCTTGATTTTGCTTTATTTCAGCAGTTCCAGTTTTTCCTGCTATTATTTTACCTTCTATTTTGCAATCTTTAGCTGTTCCCTTCTCTACAACTTGAATTAAAGCTTGTTTCAAGGTTTCTGCTATTCTTTCTGACATAACATTTTGTTTGTATATTTTAACTTTATTATTATTTTGAGTTTCTTTTTCTAGTTCAATGTATGGTAAAACCATGTTTCCACCATTTGCTATTGCAGAATATACACTTGCCATGTAGATTGGATTAACTAATATTTGACTTTGTCCATATCCTGAATTTGCAATTGCAGCATCACTATCCATTGTTCCATAACTTGATGCTGTTATGTCTTGAACAAAATTAAGCTTTTCATTAAATCCCAACTTATCTAACTCAGTTTGCAAGGTTGATTTACCTATCTTTAAAGCTGCTTTTGCAAAATATATATTATCTGAATATATAAGTGCATTTTCTAAATTTGCATCTCCTGAATATTCTTCTAATGTTGTTACATATAAATCTTTCCACGAACTGTCATTTTGCCATTTTGTTCCGCTTCTTCCAAAATCTTCAGTTGCTGTGAAACTATTGGTCATAAGCCCAATTGCTCCTATTATTGGCTTGAAAGATGATCCTGGAGTGTATGCTCCTAAATACCTATTATACATTGGATTGCTTGGATCATTTTGTAACTTCTCCCACTCTGCATCAGTTACTCCTAAGCTAAAATCATTTGCATCATAGCTTGGCGTACTTACCAATGCTAAGATTTCTCCTGTGTTATAGTTAATTACAACTGATGCTCCTTGATTTTCCTTAAATTGTTCATATACATTATTCTGTATATTAGCATCTATGGTTAGTTTGATATCTTCCCCATTTTTTACGTTTTTCTTTTGAACTGTTTTAACATTATTTCCATTTTCATCTGCTATATATATTTCTACACCGTCCTCACCTTTTAGCCTGTCATTGTAAGCATATTCTAAACCTGATTTTCCTTCTTTATCTTGTACATACCCTGTTAGAATTGATGTAGCTTCCTTGTATGGATACACTCTAGCATTATAATCAGAAATCATTATTCCTTTAATTTTCAATAATTCGTTTTTCAAATCTTGTTCTTCTCTTGAAATATTTCTTAAAGGTACAAAAGTGTCGTCATTTACATAAGATGCTCCTAACGCATTTTGTATTGTTTGTGTGGTTATACCTAACAAATTTGCTATTTTATCTAAATCAGTGGTTTCGTTCATTTTACCACGAACTAATCCAACTTGATATGCTGTGCCGTCTTTAGCTAGAGTTAAACCATTTTTGTCATAAATAGTTCCTCTTGTGTGTGGCAAAGTTGTAACTCTTATTTTTTGATTGTCTTGTAAATCAGGGAAAATCATTGATGAATCCCATATTATTTTATACGCTTCCCCATTTTGCTGCATTTTTGCAGTATTAATAAAGCTGTTACTTCCAGCCATTGTATTCATTGAATTTGTATAGGTTATATTAACAACATCTTTATTTTTTTCACTACTTGAATTAGTTGCAATTGTTATAGATATATCAGTTGCTTCGATTCCCTCATAAATATTTTTAACTCTATTTACAAAATCTTCCTTTGACATATCTGTTATAACTAAATCATACATTTTTTCATAATTTTTTTCTGACAAATATGAAAAATACTCTTTTAATGCAAGCGAAGGTTCTGTTTTATTTGTATATAAAAATACTCCAACAGCAATAGCCAAAGATATGATTATAAATATCATTAGCCCCTTGAATTTGCTTTTCTTTTGCTTTTTTTCAGCACCTTTTTTTGTAGTTAGTTTTG
>CANRBO010000041.1 GCA_947628885.1 uncultured Clostridia bacterium
TAGAAAAACTAATATGTTCGCTTTTTTTATATACTATTTTCTTAGTCCTAATTTTGCAACTATATCTCTATATCTTTGAATATCTTTCTTAGATAAGTAGTTTAAAAGATTTTTTCTGTTTCCAACCATTTTGTATAATCCTCTTCTTGAGTGATTATCATTTGGGTTATTTTTTAAATGTTCTGTTAATTCTGTAATTCTTTCTGTTAGAAGAGCTACTTGAACTTCTGGAGAACCAGTATCTTTTTCATCTCTTCTATAGGTTTTGATGATTTCTTCTTTCTTTTCCTTAGTCATCATAGCATTTACACCTCCTTGTTTTAATTTACCAAGATATTGTTAAATCTTAGTTTACCTTTAGCTGAGCTCTAGTGGTGTTTTGACCTAAAACTAAGCAAAAGGTTTACGTTATATATATTATCATAAATTATAAAAAAAAGCAATATTTTTAATGAAAAAATATTGCTTTAGTTTGTTGTTTAGCCCCTCAGCAGGGGCACAGGACAAATAAAAAAATTAATCTTCGTCATCTTCTTCGCCTTTTGTAATTGCACAAAAAGCGATTGAATCCATGTTAGACTGATCTGGGTCATCAACCACCTCAGCCTTGGCTATCGGATTAAATTCGCCTCCTTCAAACCAATAACCACCTAATTCAAGATAACACTGCTTTTCGTCATCCCAGCAAATCATCCGGACATTGCCGAAGCCGTTGTATACGCCAAGAATTTCTCTTTCTCCAGTATATTCCAGCTTTCTACTGGCATTTTGATTATCTCCATAATTTCCAATACCACTCGAATCAATGGTTATTTCGTCAATGGACAATCCTCTTGAACCAAGAAACGCAAAATATAAAAATACTTGCTTTTTTGTGGCTACTTGAGAATTTCTTTCAGGTGCAAATTTTTCATATGCACTTTCCCACTGATTTGCAGATAACCCAACAAATTCAGGATTTCCCGGCTTAAACTGGATTTCTTCCGTGTCATCATCAAGTTCAGGTTCTTTTCTTCCTGGATCAACGATGTTAATCCAAAATGGCTCAAGACTTCCTTCATGGAATTCTCTTATGGCCTTCCTTGCACTTTGCAAGAAATCTCTCTCTGTCTTGTTCTTAATGTATCCTTTTTTCTGCTGGTTTACCCACTTTTCTGCCTCCGACACTTCATCCTCACCAATATATAAGAAGTAGTCAAACTTCTTATCGTCAACTTTTGTGCTCATTATTGTAAGCACGCCGTCCTTTAAAAAGCACCGAAATGCAGTGCCTTTTCCTGCCACCAAATTAATTTTTTGAAACTTTCGTCCTCTTTGCTCCATTTTAATTCCCCTTTCTTATGTCTTTTTTTGTTAGTACTAATGGAACTTTTCAAAATCATGCCCAAAAGCATGCATCATTAATAATACCATATTTTTCGGATTTTTGCAACTTTGTTTTTCTTTTTTAATTTGCTTTAAATTTAAAATAAATTTCATTTTAATTATAATAATGGTATTTACTTTTATAATTAAGCTGTTTTTAATTTTCCCGAGATTATTTTACAATATTTTGATTTTTTTATTTTTTCAAAATATTTCAACATCTCTTACAAATTGCATTTACATGACCTTTCAAAATATTTAAAATATTTAAATTATTTAAATTATATTTAATTTTTTTTTACAAATTTATAAATATTTGGAAATTTCCCAATAAAAACCATATTTATTTTGTTATACTTGCATTAGACTGTGTAGGAGGAATAAAATGGTATTATCTGAAGCTATAATTCGTAGAATAGATGAATTAATGAAAAAAAATAATTTAACTGTATACAAACTTTCATATAGAGCTGGAATTTCTAACTCTATTATAAGTGATTGCAAAAGAGGAAAAGTAAAAGAACCAACAATTAGTTCTATTATTCATATTTGTGAAGGTTTAGGTATAGAACTTAAAGATTTCTTTAATTCTCCATATTTCAAGGATGTTGAAGCAATTGACAGATTTGAAAAAAGAGAAAGCAAAATAAGTTAAAGTAAATTAAGCAAACATAATAATCTATAAAAAAGAATAAGCTATAAAAAAGATTTGAGCTAAATCAAATCTTTTTTATCATTTTGTTCTTTTTAGTTTATGTTTTGTTGTAATTTTTAATTGCTATTTTTTAGCATGTTTGCAATTTTATTGTAACCTTTATTATATTACAATTTTCGTTTTGAATTATTGTTTTCATTAATTTAGTTGATTAATAATTTGCAATATCTTTTCTTGCCTTTCTTCAATATTGCCTCATCTCCAAAATCAGATTTTGTAATAATAAGGTTCACATCACTTACTTTTTTATCATTTATTGTTATTCCGCCTTGTGCAATTAAAGTTCTAGCTTGACCTTTTGAAGGTGCAAAATTAGCTGCAATTATTGCATCTAAAATACTTGTTTTATCTGCTATTTCAACTTTTGGCATATTTTCTGTATTGCCATTTCCACTGAATAAAGCATCTGCTGCTTCTTCCGCTTTTTTAGCTTCTTCTTCCCCATGTACTAACTTTGTAATTTCATAAGCAGCTACCTTTTTAGCTTTGTTTATTTCTTCGCCTTCTACATTTGTTAATTTATTTATTTCATCCATTGAAAGATATGTTAACATACATAGGACTTTTTTCACATCCTTGTCATCAACATTTCTCCAATATTGGTAGAATTCATAAGGTGATGTCTTATCTTTATCTAGCCATAAAGCACCTTTTTCTGTTTTTCCCATTTTCTTTCCTTCTTTTGTAGTAAGAAGTTTAAATGTGAATGCAAAAGAATCTTCATGTCCAAATTTTCTAATTAAATTTACTCCACCAATTATATTTGACCATTGGTCATTTCCACCAATTTGTAATTTGCAACCATACTTGTTATATAATGTTAGGAAATCATAAGATTGCATTAACATATATCCCATTTCAAAGAACGTAAGTCCAGTCTCTAGTCTCGCTTTGTAGCACTCTGCAGCCAACATTTTGCTGATAGTAAACTGAGAGCCAATCTCTCTCATAAAATCAACAAATTTCAAATCATTAATCCAATCCGCATTATTAACTATAATTGCTCCATTATCGCCTTCAAAATTAACAAATTTGCTTATTTGCTCTTTAATACATTTAACATTATGATTGATTTCATCTTTAGATAGCATTTTTCTCATTTCAGTTTTTCCAGTAGGATCTCCAATATTAGCAGTGCCACCGCCCATTAATATAATTGGCTTGTGGCCTGCTTTTTGCATATATGATGCTACCATTAATGATACAAAATGTCCAACATGAAGGCTATTTGCTGTTGGGTCTATCCCAACATAGAAAGGAACTTTTTCCGTTTCTAACATTTTTCTCAAATCATCTTCATATATGGTTTGTTCAATATAATCTCTTTCTCTTAATGTATCTAAAATATTCATAATCTGTATAACCTTTTCCAATATTTTAATAATTTTCTGCTTTTACTTCAAAGAAAGCTTGTGGATGATTGCATACTGGGCATACTCCAGGAGCTTCTTTTCCTATTACAATATGTCCGCAGTTTCTGCATTTCCAAATCTTTTCTCCATCTTTGCTAAATACTAATCCGTTTTGTACATTTTCTAATAATTTTAAATATCTAGCTTCATGCTCTTTTTCAATTTGTCCAACTGCTTCAAATAAATATGCAATTTTATCAAAACCTTCTTCTTTTGCTTCTTTTGCCATTCTATCATACATATCTGTCCACTCAAAATTTTCTCCTGCTGCTGCAGCTTTTAAATTTTCCTCTGTTGAAGATATGTCGCCACCATTTAATAATTTGAACCATAATTTTGCATGTTCCTTTTCATTGTCAGCTGTTTCTAAAAATAGTGCAGCTATTTGCTCATATCCTTCCTTTTTTGCTTTGCTTGCAAAATATGTATATTTATTTCTTGCTTGTGATTCTCCCGCAAATGCTTCCATTAAATTTTTTTCTGTTTTTGATCCTTTTAATTCCATTATAATTTCCTCCTTAATTTTTATTTCAAATTTATTAACTTATTAATTTATGGCTCATATTTCATAAGCTCATAAATCTAATAGGCAAATATATTTGCCACTACATTATATTTCAGATTAACATTTTTGTCAACTGCAAATTTAGGCAAATATAAATACCTAGACATCAAAAAAATAAGTCGCTTCTAAGTCTGCCTCATGTGTAAGAAGCGCAAGCGGATATTTTTTATACGCTAAACCTATCGTTGCATATAATTCTTTTGGCTCCGTATAACCCATGTGCCAACGAATTGCATATTTTTCTTCGTTTGTCAATTTTATGTATTCTGAGATCATCATTACAGATTTTTCTCCATGCCCATATGGAATTGTATCGTCTACTGCATAATATGGAACCTTTTCCCATACGCCTAAGCTATTTTTTGCATTTCTATAATCTACTTTATAAAAATTAGTTTTGCAAATATCATGCAATAGTGCAATTATCCTTATTGATTCTTCAGGTACATTGATTGGAATTACTGCAGTTTCAACTTTTTTCCTAAGTATTTCATATACCTTCAAACTATGTTCCAATAATCCTCCTTCTTTACTTCCATGAAATCTTGTGCTTGCAGGTGCTTTATAAAAATCTGATTTTTCTAAAAAATCCAACAAATTATCAATTCCTTCTCTGTTTGTTTCTTTTAATAATTTAATAAATTCTTCCTTCATTTTAATTTCATTTCCTTTCTGCCTTGCATTTTATCAAATTTTCTAATTTTTTTCAACAAAATTTACTAACTAAAATATATTTGCAATTAAAATTGCATTTACCTTTTCAATTACTCATTTACAATTAACCCTAAAATATATTTTGCAAGTTAAAGGCTTGTTTTTCTTCTATATGCTCTAGTGTAGCCATGCATGTTTCTATATGTGGTACACTTTCTTTTATCTCTCCCGCTTCTATATTTCCTTTTATTTCTCTTATTTCAGTAGTTACCTTTTCTAATTCATTATGTTCCAAATATATTGATAATCCTTGATCATTTTCTAACCATTGCTCATATATATTATCAATATTTTCATCATATTCTGACTGTTCTTTTGAATCTATTAATATGTCCTGTTTTATTGATTCCAACATATCAGTAATTTGTCCAATAATTTTTTTAGTATTATTTTGAGTTACTATACCTGCTATTATTATTACGATAACTATAATTATTGTTATTATCAATTCTCTCTTCATTAAACTTTTTTCCTTTCTTCTTTTTCTTGACAGAAAAAGTTTCCTTTACCGTCTATCGTTACTATTAAACAATGCTCCGGTGTAGTATTAAATTTTTCTACTTGCTTTGTAAGCCATTTATAATCTTTTCCTAATTTTCTAAGGTTATCATACATAATTTTTCCGTCTAATACTAATTCATAAGGGATTCCTTCATAATCAGGTTGTATTCCTAAATCCTCAGGTATAACCGTTCTTTTTTCAGGTTTTTGTACTACTGATATATTGCCATTTGTTTCCAAAATAGCATATTCTACATCTCCTAAATTAAATATATTGCTATTTCTTAATCTTTCTTGCAATTCATTTAGAGTAAATCTTTCCTTTATTAATGCTTGTTCATCTATTTTTCCTCTATAAATTAATATTCTAGGTTTTCCGCAAGTGATACTTCTAAATCTTATTGATTTTAAATTAAAAAATGATATTATCATGTGCATTGCCAATAAGCCCAATATTGGCACTATTCCATTAAATATTGGTATTCCTAAATCTGACATTGGTATTGATGCTAGGTCTGCTATCATAATTGATATTACTAATTCAAATGGTTGAAGTTGTCCTATTTCTCTTTTACCCATCATCCTCATTACTAATAAAACAATAATATATAAAAAAATTGACCTAACAAATGTAATTAACATAACATTTAATTCCTTTCACCTAAATTTCATCAACTTTTAATATATTGTTTCCATTGTTCTCGAAATTATTAGTATAATTTTTATAATTTGGGAAATAATTTTATTAACCATTATTCTTTATAATTATTGGTATAAATAGATATAAACATGGAAGGAATAAATTTTATTATGAAAATTAATAAATCAATTCAATTTATTGGTAGATTAATTACTAGTAGCTTGGTTTTAGGAGTCACTGCCTTTTTTACTCCTGGTTTTACTACATCTAATATTTGGATTTTAGCAATAGCTGTTATAGCCTTAACTATGGTTGATTTTTTTATTGATAATTTTACAAAGCTTTATTATCATCCTTTTATTAAATTTATTATTGGATTTGTTCTTGCTGGCATTGCTCTATTCTTAGTTCAATATTTTGCTATTGGATATATGCTTTCTTTTCTTTCACTTTTTTTAGGAGCATTAATTTACGGTTTAGTTGACTACATGCTCCCTAGTGAAGATTATAATGCTAATATGCAATCTAAAAGAGCAATAATTTCTTAACTTATTGCCCTTTTTATTTATCTATAATTTCCAATAGCTATTATATAATTTGATTGCAGTCTCCGGACTGTCTATGCCTTCTGCATTTTTTATTGGTGCAAAATCTTCTTCTCTTCTTCCTCTTAGTATTGATATATTATCGAAATAGTTGAATCCGTCAAATATAAATGCTTCATATTTATATGCATTAGGTTTTGTTGCTTTAACCAAATTACCATTTTCATCAATGTAATTTGCTTTTTTATGTGCACTATGATATGGCAATTTTTGTTCAGCAATTTTTTCTAATGCCCTTAAACTAAATAGATTGCACATTATATGTGATTCACCAAATAATAATTCTCCTTCTTCATCTGTTTCTTCTGCCATTTCTTCCGGTAATTCCGTATATTCAATAACTGCTGGCTTATTATCTTTTTTGCAAAATACACCTACTCTTTCATGTGGATTTGCTTTTACAACTGATTTTGAGCCAATCTCATTATTATCTTGTATTGTAAGTCCCAATAGAATAGGATCGCACATATTTAAAAGTGCATTATCGACTGCTCCAATAAATATCCATTGGACTCCTCTTTTCCTCATATCATCTAGTACACCTTCTTTTTTCATTGATTTGAATATACTTCCATTTCCGTCTGATGCTAATTTAAGGTCATAATTCTCATCTATTAAAATCTTTCCTTTCTCACTTAACAAAGGCAAATTTGCTTGATTAAAAAACATAACATTTTCCTTAGAATATCCGAAATAATTATGTTCTTCAAAAAATTCAACTGTTTTTTCGTTATTTTCTGTACTTGTCATTATATACCAAGGAAGAATTATATTATACTTTTCATTTTCTCTTTGTAGATTTTCCGCTATTATTTGAAATAAATATTTTGCCTCTGGCTTTATTTCTAATTTAAATGTTCCCTTTGGGCCATTATGTCCAAGCCTAGTTCCTTGACCGCCAGCCATAGTTACTACAGCATATTTGCCTGCTTTTATAGTATCAATTCCTATTTTCTCTATACTTTTGTATTTGTCTTCTTCTAATTTGTATTTATCTACAAATGGAACATGTTCTATAATTACGCCTTCTATGGCTTTGTCTATATTTCTAGTACTTGTTTGATATAATTCTTTTAATTGTTCAAAATCTATATTTTCTATTTCTTTTATAAGTTTTTCTTTTTTATCATTATCTACTTTTTCTAAATATTTAATTAGATGCTCTTGATTATTTTCTCTTAATATTTTATTTATAGCCTCCATGTTTCACTATCCTTTCTAATTTATTTTTGTATTTGTGATTCTTATGTATTTTATCATATTTATGTATTTTATGCAATATTTTCAAAAAAGGTTTATTTTATGCGATTTAGCCCTTTTCCAAATTGAATTTACTTTTTCAATTGACGTATGCGATTTAGCATACAAATTACGTTTACTTTGTAAATTTCAATTGGCGATAAATTTTTTATAAGTCACTTTTCAAATAATATTTTTTGAAATCAGTCATATCTTTGATTTATTTTAATATACTTTAATAAAGTTTTGTACAAACGTCTCTAAAGGAGGTAAAAAATGGAGGACAATTTAAAACTATATCAGGATATAGCAACTCGTACTGATGGTGATATTTATGTTGGAGTAGTTGGTCCTGTAAGGACTGGTAAGTCAACTTTTATAAAGAATTTTATGGACTTACTTGTTATTCCTAATATTGATAATAATTACAAAAGAGAAAGGACAGTTGATGAGCTACCCCAAAGTGCTACTGGCAGAACCATTATGACTACCGAGCCTAAGTTCATCCCCAATGAAGCTGTTGAAATCACATTAAATGGCAATGTTAAGTTCAGAACTAGATTAGTTGATTGCGTCGGTTACTTAGTTAATAATGCGATTGGATATATGGAAAATGATATCCCTAGGATGGTCAAAACTCCTTGGTTTGATGACGAGATACCTTTTCAAGAAGCTGCTGAAATTGGAACTAAGAAGGTAATTACAGATCACTCTACCATTGGCATATTAGTAACTACTGACGGAAGTTTTTCCGGAATAAGCAGAGATGATTACGTTAATCCTGAAGAAAGAATTGCAAATGAATTAAAATCGCTAAATAAGCCTTTTGTAATTGTTTTAAATACTTCTACTCCTTATTCTAATGACACGATTGATTTAGCTAATAATCTTGAACAAAAATATGGAGTTCCTGTAATACCTACTGACTGCGCTAACATGAATTTAGACGACATTAATGAAATTTTTAGCAAAGTTTTATATGAATTTCCAACTCAAAGAATAAATTTGAAATATGCTAAATGGATTGACGCCTTAGACCATAAGCATTGGTTAAAGAGTGAAATGTTTAATGAAATCAAAAATAATTTTTCTGATTTAAGAATTATAAAACAAGTTAATTCTGTTGTAAGCTCTATGCAAGACAGTCTAAATACAGCTAATGACAATGCAGTCATTACATCATGTAATGTCGAGCAAATAGATTTAGGCACAGGAAATATCACTATTTCTTTGGACGTAAATCCAACATTGTTTTATAAAATATTAACTGAAATGTCAGGCACTCCTATAACCAATGAATACGAGCTATTTTCAACATTTTCCGATTTTGCAACAACAAAAAATAAATATGACAAAATAGCTCCTGCATTTGAAGAAGTAAATGTTAAAGGATATGGCATCATTACCCCTTCTATTGATGAACTAATCTTAGATGAACCTGAAATGGTTAAACAAGGAAGTAAATATGGAGTTAAATTAAAAGCTAAAGCTCCAAGTATTCACTTAATTAAAACCGAAGTTGAAACAGAAGTGTCTCCAATAGTTGGAAGTGAAAAACAATCTGAAGACCTAGTAAAATACTTGCTTTCTGAGTTTGAAAATGATCCTAAAAAAATATGGGAATCTAATATTTTTGGAAAAAGCTTACATAGCTTAGTAAATGAAGGATTGCAGAATAAATTGGCTTGTATGCCTGAAGATGCTCAAATCAAATTGCAACAAACACTTGAGAGAATTGTCAACGAAGGTTCAGGCGGACTAATTTGTATTATCCTATAATT
>CANRBO010000042.1 GCA_947628885.1 uncultured Clostridia bacterium
TAGGCACAGTATCAAATGAAATAGAAGATATAGAAGAATCAATGCATAAGCTAACAGCAGAAGAATTAAGTGAAAATCCAAAGAAATATTATGGAAAATATATAAATTATGGAGTAGATTTAAATGGAGACGACGATTATACAAATGATTGGAAACTATTTTATGTAGGTGGTTCAGATGAAAGCGATACTGTTGATGTAAAAGGAAGAATCTACTTAATAGCAGCAGATTATGTGCCAATGGGACATGATGCATTAAGAGGCATTGTGGCAGCAACAGAAGGAGAAAAAAGTAATACAGGATTGATACGTGCAACAGCCGAAGGTTATGGAACACTATCAGCAAATTGGTCAAGTGAACCTACAAATTTTCAGACTCCAAAAGAAAATAAGACAAATATATCAAAGTTATTTATGCATGAAGGATATGATTTATCGAAAAAACAAACAGTAGGTAACTCAAAATGTGTATCAACATTATTGAATACGGATAACTGGTCAACATTTGTAAATACAAATAATTATGGAGAAGTAGCAATAGGAGGACCAACAGTAGAAATGTGGTGCAAGGCGTGGAATGCAGTAGTAGATGATACAGACGAATTTAGGAAATTATATGCAAATGGAAATAAAACAAGTGGAAGTGGATATTATGTAGGAGCGGATGCAACGCAAACATCAACTAGGGGTTATTATATAACCAATAGTAATACTTCATTTAGTACTATAGAAAAAAACACTATAGAATCAAAATATAATGTATTTTTCACACACACAGAACAATATAAGATAACTGCAAATGGTGCAACAGGAAATTGTGATGGATATTGGATTGCGTCGCCTTCTGCTAGTGACACTGGCTATTTGGTGTACGTGTATTTCGGCGGTCTTGTGGGTCGAGGAGACTGTTATTATACTGGCGGAGGTGGGTTAAGACCATTAGTTTGCTTACAATCTGGAGTCAAATTGCAAAAAAACACAGCAAAGTCAGATGACGCAAAGACTGTATACAATATTGTGCAATAAACTGCGAGATCCGATTTTGCGAGAGATTCTGAAGAAAAATAATAGAGCATTGGAGCTTGTCAAGTCTAGTGTGGTCAGGCGAAAAAGTAAATGTTAAGTCTAGGGATGTTTTGAGAAAAAATGTCATAAATCATTGACAATTCTTAATTATCTGTGTATAATAAGTAAAGAAAATGAAAGCCACAAACAATGTGGTAATATAGTAAAATCCATTGACAAAACAAAGTAGGTAAGTGGGTAACATATCATAGAGAGGTGTGATTGCTGGAAAGCACTATATGTCATTTGCTGAATTTCATTTTGTAGGAGTCTTTCTGAAAACCAATTACTTAAAATATTTAGATAAAGCTTAAAATATTTAGATAATTGTGATTGGCAAAATTAAAAAGTAGGAAAGAACGGTTGCAACGTTATAGCTGAAATGAGACTAATTAAAATTTTATGTTTTTAAATCAAAAAATGCCAGTAAGCAAAAATACAAATTAAAAATATAAACAAAAGCGTAAATGGTAAATTAGAAAGTAAAAATGCATTCTGAAAATTAAACAAAAACAAAAATTAGATTTTAATTAGTGAAATTAGGTGGTACAGAGATATAGCAGTTATCTCCCTATAATGGGGATAACTGCTTTTTGAAACTTAAATTGATCATACAGTAAAGGAAGATTGAAAATAATTACAATCTAACTAGATTTATGCCTAAGCATACATAGTAATAGCAAAGGCAAGAAAGGAATAAAAGTTAAAATGGAAGAAAAAATTAGCAATATTAAGGAGCAAGCATTAAAGGAAATTGAGCAGTCAAATGACATTAAAAGTTTAGAAAACTTAAAGGTTAAGTATCTAGGTAAAAAAGGAGAGCTAACTGCATTACTAAAAATCATGGGAACTCTTTCTCCTGAAGAGAGACCTAAAATGGGTAGTTTAGTGAATTCAGCTAAAAATGAAATAACTGAAAAAATGCAGTCTAAAGAAGAAGTGTTAAAAAATGAAGAACTTGCAAAAGAACTTGAGTCAGAAAAAATTGATGTAACACTTCCGGCTACTAAGCAAAGAAGGGGAAGCAAGCATCCATTAAATAGGGTAATCGAGGAAATAGAAGATTTATTTGTTTCAATGGGTTATGATGTGGTATCAGGACCGGAACTTGAAACAGATGAGTATTGTTTTGAAAGGTTAAATCTTCCAAAAGGTCACCCGGCGAGAGATATGCAAGATAGTTTTTATATTTCTCCGGAATATTTATTGAGAACTCAAACTTCAGCAGTGCAAGCTAGAGCAATGATTGCAAATAAAGAAAAAACGCCGATTAGAATAATTGTGCCGGGTAAAACTTTTAGAAGAGAAGATGATGCAACACACTCACATCAATTTAATCAGGTAGAGGGATTAGTGGTAGATAAAAACATATCTTTTGCAGATTTGAAGGGTACATTAGAAATATTTATGAAACACATGCTCGGAGAAGATACAAAGCTTAGATTTAGACCAAGTTATTTCCCATTTACAGAACCTTCTTATGAAGTTGATGTAAGTTGTTTCAAATGTGGTGGAAAAGGTTGCAATTTATGTAAACAAACTGGTTGGATAGAACTTCTTGGTTCTGGTATTGTTCATCCAAACGTATTGGAAATGAACGGCTATGATCCAACTATATACAGTGGTTTCGCTTTTGGAACAGGGCTAGACAGACTAGCAATGTTTAGATATGGAATTACAGATATTAGACTTCTTTATGCAAATGACGTAAGATTCTTAAATCAATTTGACAGGAAAGATTAGGAATAATAAAAATCATAGAAGATAATTAATTACAAACAAATTTCAAAGAAAGGAGAATTCGTATAATAACATACGAGTAAATTAAAATGATATTAAGTACAAATTTTTTAAAGGATTATTTAGATATAGACGATATAGATGTGCATGAATTAGCAGAAAAAATGACTGCTATTGGAAATGAATATGATTCAGCTGGAAAGTTCATAAACACAGGAAAATTAATAGTTGGAGAAGTAGTGAGTTGTGAAGAACATCCTGATTCAGATCACTTACATGTATGCAAAGTAAATGTTGGAGATAGAGTATTGCAAATTGTTTGTGGTGCTCCAAATGTTCGCGAAGGGTTAAAGGTAATAGTAGCACTAGACGGTACAATTCTTCCGGGCGGAGAAATTAAGAAATCAGTAATAAGGGGACAAGAATCAAACGGTATGCTATGTTCAATAGCAGAACTTGGAATAGATAACAAATTCTTAAAAGAAGAAGACAAAGCAGGAATTCATGAATTGCCACAAAATGCGAAAGTTGGAGAAGATGCAATAAAATTCATGGGTTGGGATGATGGAGTAATAGATTTTGATTTGACAGCAAACCGTGGAGATTTACTAAGTATTTTGGGCATGGCTTATGAAGTTGGAGCAATTTATGATAAAAAGGTAAAACCAATAGATATAAGCCACAAAGAAGAAGGAGAGCTTAATTTCGAAGTTAAGGTCGACACAGAAAATTGTACATTATTTTTAGCAAGAAAAGTGGAAAATATAGTAATTAAGGAAAGCACTCCTGAAATCAAAGAAAGGCTTATGGCATCAGGCATTAGACCAATAAATAATGTGGTTGACATAAGCAACTATGTAATGTTAGAAACAGGTCAACCTTTACATTTTTATGATGCTGATAAGCTAAATGGTTTATTAGAAGTTAAAATGGCAAATAAAGGCGAAAAACTTACTACATTAGACGGACAAGAAAGAATTCTTTCAGAAGATGATATTGTTATTTCTAATGGAAAAGAAGCCATTGGATTAGCAGGTGTAATGGGTGGATTAGATACAGAAATAACTGAAAATACAAAAAATGTAATAATTGAGTCAGCTATTTTCAACAATGTAAAAATAAGAAGAACTTCAAATAAAATTCTAAGAAGTGAAGCTAGCAATAGATTTGAAAAAGGTCTAGATCCAAACAGAACATATATGGCAATAGAAAGAGCTTGCAATATGCTTGAAAAATATGCAGAAGGAACAACATGCAAAGGAATTGCAAAATACGATAAGTCTAATAAAGAAGAAAAATCAATTGATATAACAGTTGCAAATATTAATAATATTTTAGGTACGAATTTACAATTAAAAGATATATTAGATGTATTCAGAAAATTAGATTTTAAAGCCGAAAGTTCAGACGGAGAAGTAATCAAGGTTACAGTTCCAACTAGAAGGATTGATATTTCAATAAAAGAAGATTTAATTGAAGAAGTTGGAAGAATATATGGAGTAGATAATGTAGAAGGAAAAGTAATGCTTTTACCAGTAAAAAAAGGAAGTTATGACAAAACATCAAGAGAAATCAGAAATAAAATGGTAAATTTAGGACTAAATGAAACCTTATCTTATGCTTTAGTAAGTGAAAAAGATGCTACAATGTTTACAAATAAGGAAAATGAAATCATTAAAATATTATCACCACTTACAGAAGAAAGAGTGGCATTAAGACAAAGCTTAATAACTTCATTGTATAGAATCTACGAGTATAATAAATCACACGATTTACAGGACATATCATTATTTGAAATGGCAAAAACATTTTACAAAAAAGGCGAAGAAGATTATGTTGAAGAAAATAAAATATCAGCTTTGATGACAGGAATCTATGAACTAGGACTTGATGTTAAAAAAGTTGACTTTTATATAATAAAAGGAATTGTAGAAGAATTACTAGATTATCTTGGATATAATGGCAGGTATAGTTTTGTTCAAGAAGGCAATATTCCAGGTGATATGCATCCAAAGAAAACAGCATTAATATCAGTTAATGGAACTATTGTAGGTATGGTTGGAAGAGTAAGCCCCGCTATTTGCAAGGAAGAAGTATATGTAATGGAAATTAATTTAGATAAATTGCTTTCAAAACAAGTTGGAAAAATGAAATACAAAGAGATTTCAAAATTCCCAACAGTTAAGAAAGATATAGCAATTTTAGTTGACAATGATATTCCAGCACAAGATTTGCAAAAAGCAATAAAAAATGCCGGTGGTAAATTATTGCAAGAGTCAAAAGTATTTGACGTATATAATGGAAAAGGAATTCCTGAAGGAAAGAAGTCAATTGCATTTTCTATTGAACTTGGAGATAATACAAAAACTCTAACAGATGAAATAATTAATGAAACTATGAATAAAATCACAGAAACTTTAAATAATAAGTTTAAAGCAGAATTGAGAAGCTAAATTTATAAAAAACGAAAGGCAGGTAAGGTTGAAAAATAATTAGAATTTTCCAACTAGATTTGTGCCTTAGGAAGGTGGTTAATAATGAAGGAAATTGTAAATAATATTTTTTATATTGGAATAAATGATAATGATATTGATTTATTCGAAAATGTATATAGTGTCCCAAACGGAGTGACATATAATAGCTATTTAATTGAAGATGAAAAAATAGCATTATTAGATACTGTTGATGTAAGAAAATCAGACGAGTGGCTAAAGAAATTGGATGAAGCTCTAAATGGAAAAGAATTAGACTATTTGATAGTATCACATGTAGAGCCTGACCACTCATCAAACATACAAGCAGTTACTGAGAAATATCCAAATGTAACTTTAGTTGGAAATCAGATGACGTTCAAATTATTAGGTCAATTTTTCGACATACAACCTAATATAAAAAAGCTAGAAGTAAAAGAAGGAGATATACTTGACCTAGGAAATCATAAATTACAATTCTTCATGGCACCAATGGTGCATTGGCCTGAAGTAATGTGCACTTATGATCAAACTGAAAAAGTAATATTTTCAGCAGATGCCTTTGGAAAATTTGGAACAATTGATGAAGAAAAATTATTTGAAGAAAATGAAGAAGAGTGGCTATCAGAAGCAAGAAGATATTATATAAACATAGTTGGAAAATATGGTATGCAAGTGCAAAATTTATTAAAAAAATTGAGCACATTAGACATAAAAATTATTTGCCCACTTCATGGACCATTATTAAATAACAATTTAGAATATTATATAAATAAGTATGATATATGGAGTTCGTATAAGCCTGAAGAAGAAGGAACTTTGATAGCAGTTGCATCAATTCATGGAAATACAAAGAAAGCTGCCAAAGAAGTATATGATTTATTGAAAGATAAAAGCAATGTAAAGTATATGGATTTGGCAAGATGTGATGTGTATGAAGCGGTAGCCCAAGCTTTTAGATTTGATAAAATGGTTGTTTTGGCGTCAAGCTACAATGCAGGAGTTTTCACACCAATGGAAGAATTTTTGAACATACTAAAAACAAAACAATATCAAGATAGAAAAGTAGCAATTATAGAAAATGGATCATGGGCTCCTTCAGCTGGTATGTGTATGAGAGCTGCCTTCTTAGACATGAAAAATATAAATGTGGTTTCAGATGTGGTAACAATTAAATCAAGCATGACTGAGGAAAATCGTACACAAATTGAACAACTTGTGGATAATTTCTTGAAATAGACAGTTAAATAAATAATAGAAAATTAAATGCAATTTTGTGAAGTGGATAATTTGTGTCAAGAAAAAAGTAAATGCAAGTTAGGACAATTTGTTAAAATAAAATTTCTACAATATAATTGACAATAATCCTGAAAAAATATATTATATAAGTAGTACGAAAACTATTGATAATATAAAAAGGAGGCACAATGCAGGAAATACGACGCAACAATGAAATGGAAACTAAAATATTTGCGAAAAATCTTGCAAAGGATTTGAAAAAGGGAGATGTTTTAGTTTTGTCAGGAGAGCTTGGCGGTGGAAAAACAAAATTCGTAGAAGGCATATTGACTTATTTTGACATGCAGGATAAGATTTCAAGTCCAACTTTCACTATAGTAAATGAATACCACAATGAACAAATAGATATATACCATTTTGATTTATATAGATTAGCGGATATATATGAGTTCGAAAATATTGGTGGAGAAGAATATTTTAATAAAGGAATATGCATTTTTGAGTGGGGAGAATTGATAGAAGACATTTTACCAAATGATTATATAAAAATCACATTTGACAAAGGAGAAGATGAGTGTCAAAGAATATTAAAAATTGAGACTTTTGGAGCAAAATATAATGATGTAGATTTTGAAAAATATAGATAATTTTTGCACAGAACAAGAAAGGAGAGATATGTTATGAAGATTTTATCTATCGATACATCAAGCAAAAATTGTTCAGTTGCAATATTAGAAGATGAAAAGACTTTAATGGTAACTTCGTCTGATTCTGAAAGGGAGCATTCACAAACATTAATGCCTACAATCTCCGAAATCATGAAATCACTTAATTTGACAATGGATGACATAGATTTATTAGCATGTTCAAGGGGACCGGGTTCATTTACAGGAATTAGAATAGGTATGGCAACAATCAAAGCTTTCTCAGATGCAAAAAATATTCCAATAGCTGGAGTAGATTCACTTAAGGCATTAGCTTATGGAGTTTTGATAAAAAAAGGCAAAAAGGATTGCAAGATTCTATCAATGATAGATGCAAAAAATGATAATGTTTATTTCGCGGTATACAAAGTTAGAAATGGAAACTTATCATTATATAAAAATCCTGATGTTATGAGCATATCTGATATTGTAGAATTTGTGGATTTCAAAAATCCATTGTACATAGTAGGAGATAGTTTTCCTGAAGAATTAGAACCACTACTACGAGCAAAATATTCTAAGCAGTTGGCTCAAGGAAAAGAAACAGAAAGTTATGAATACATAGAAGACTTACCAACAATGGCTGAAGCAATTGGAGTAGCTGCAAAAGATAAATACGAAATTGGTGATTATGGAGACTCAAAATCACTATTTCCAATGTATCTTAGAAAGCCACAGGCTCAAAGACAAAGAGAAGGCGAAGATGACAGAATTTCAATATTGGAATTATCAAGTTATGATCTAGAAAAAATTAAATTGAATTATGATAAATTCCCTAATATATGGAACTATAAAGTATTAGAAGAAGACTACAAAAATTCGAAATATATTGTAGCAAAACAGAACAATGAAATAGTCGGCTTTTCAGGAACAAGAACAGTTTTAGATGAAATGGAAATTATTAATATAGTAACTAGGGCAGATAAACAAAATCAAGGAATAGCATCTAATATGCTTAGTTATCTGATTAGAAAAAATAATGTTGAAAAAATAAATTTAGAAGTAAATGAGAATAACATTAAAGCAATAAAATTGTATAGTAAATTTGGATTTAGACAAGTTGGAAAAAGAAAAAATTATTATAATGGTAAGGAAGATGCGATTTTGATGACTTTAAGTTAAAAATAAATGTAATTATTTAATTTAAATTGTACCGAAGAAAGGAAAAATTAAAATGAAAAAAACAAATGAAGTATCATATAAAGATTTAAGATATACCTGTAATCCGGATATATTTAATTTCGAAACTACTGAAGAAATAGAAGCAGGCTATAAAGGACTAGGGCAACAAAGGGGAATAGCATCACTAGAATTTGGGCTAAATGTTGATACAAAAGGCTATAATGTTTATTTGGAAGGACCAACAGGTTCAGGAAAAACGACATACACTAAAAATTATTTAAATAAACTATCAAAAACAAAAAAGTCGCCACCTGATTGGTGCTATATTTATAATTTCGAAAATCCTAATGAGCCAGTCGCAGTAAGCCTTCCAGCAGGCGAAGGAAAAAACTTCAAAGAAGACATGGATAAGTTTATAAAAGAAATAAGAACAGACATAAAAAATACTTTTAAAAATGAAGATTTTGAAAAAGAAAAAAATGTAATAACTCAAAAATATCAAGAAAAAAGGACAGCTCTATTAGAAAACCTAAATAAAAAATCGGAAAAATATGGTTTTCAAGTAAAATCAGCAGACAATGGTATTTATATGATGCCAATGATTGACGGAAAAGTCATAAAAGAAGAAGAATTTGATAAATTAGATGAGAAGCTAAAAAAAGAATATGAAGATAAATCAGCAATTGTGCAACAACAAATAATTGAAGTAATTGCAGCAATTAAAGAATTAGATGCTGAATCAGAAAAGAAGATATATGAGTGGCAATCAAATATAGCAGTATTGACGATAGAAGGACATATTTCTTATATAAAATCTAATTTTAAGAGAAATAAAAAGATAACTAAATTTTTAGACGGTGTAAAAAAAGATATTCTAAAAAACATTTCGAAATTTTTAGAAGAAGATAAGAAAACACGCGAAAATCAAGATCCAAGGATGATAGAACCAAAACCTTGGGAAAATTATAGAGTAAATGTTTTCATAGACAACAGTAATGTTGACGGTGCTCCAGTAATTATGGACTCAAATTATTCATTTAATAATTTGTTCGGAAGACTTGAATACGAGAATTATTATGGAATACTTAAAACAGACTACACAATGATAAGACCAGGACTTTTGCAAAAAGCAAATGGTGGATATATAATTTTACAAGCAAACGATTTACTAACAAATCCATTA
>CANRBO010000043.1 GCA_947628885.1 uncultured Clostridia bacterium
CTTACGTGTATATGCATTTTTTAGATTTGGAAAAATGTTAATAGTACCTTCATAATTTTTAAAATCTTCTTCCAAATTAATCGCTCTCAATTTTTCAATATCGTTTTCTTGCAAAATATTTTTTAACTCTTTAATAATTCTAGTTTCTTCAGATTGATCTATTCCCTCAATATCTTCTCCAAAAACATTACATAGAATCGTTGCTTTTTCTAAACTCATACCATATTTAGCTTCAACAATTGCATATTTAACCCTATCTATTTCAGTCAATGATTGCATTTCATCTAATAATACAAATGGAAAATCACTAATCTCATCTTCAAAATTCATATCTTCTACTTTTTTTGGGTTAGAAATTATTTCTTGACACATCGATTTTCTTTTTTCATAATAAGTATTTAATTTATTTAAATTGCCTAAAAAAAATTGACTATTACTTAATATTATGCTGATAGCTTTTAATCTTTCTTTTTCGTTTAAACTTTGCAACTCTTTTAAATCTATATTTTTACAATAATATGGATCTAAATTACTAATACGTTCATTAAAATTGGTTGTATTATAATTTAATATATAACAGTAAGTTTGCAATTCTTGTTCTGATAATTTTAAAATGCTATTTTGTAATATAGAATCATTAACTATTCTTTCTAATTTAGTTTTTCCAAATAGCGTTACAATATTATTTCGTAACATTTTAATATTTAAGGTATCTAATAAATTATGATTTCTTGTCAATAATTCTTCTAATAATTTTCTAACTTGTATTTGTTCTGCTTCGTCTGAAAATTCTTGATTTATCATATTTTCAATGTTTTTATCTAAGAAGCTAGAAAAATCATGCTTATTTGTAAGCTTAGCAAATAAATCATATATAAATTTTTTTATAGGATTATTTTTATATTTCATTAATTGCTTATTAGCTCTCATATCTATCTTCCTTTTAAAATTTTCTATTCCTTATTAAAATTATATCAGTAAAATTTGAATATTACAATAATATTTTTATTTATTTATTAATTTTCCGAAGAATAACCTAATTTATAAAAAAAAGAAACCTCTTGCGAGGAAAAGAAATAGTTTTCTTTTTTCATACTTATTGTGTGTTGTCTAAGGTATAAGTCCTGAGTATTGTTCCTTTAGGCGTATAGATGTTATAACTTTTCTGTTCTGACTCTCCATAGCCAAATGCCAATATCCCTCGCAATATTCTATTCATTTTATTTTTAGTATAAGTTGTATATTCGACTACATGGGGAGTACAATCATCTTTTTCATAAATAACTGTATTATCTGCTTTTACAGTTCCCCTTTTAAAGCCGTCATCATCAACCTTATAATAAAATGAATAGATTTCGTCTGTGTCAATAGACATACGAACATAGAACCGTCCACGAGATCCTTTGCCAGAAATTCTTACATCATCTGTAATTGCCGTAAGTTCCCAATTACCTGTTTCTGATACTTCTTCATAAGATAGGCAGTCAATTCCGGCAAGTCCGAAAAGACCGACCAGTGCAATTCCAATGAAGATAAGCATTTTCACAGCATAACTCCGAACATCATGCCAGTCTCTCAAACTAGAGAACATTTCAGCGATGGTAAAAAGTAGCATTATGCATGTCCAAAGACCGCCAACCACAAATAAAATCCACAGCATAATTATTCCTCCTTAAAAACTTTTATTGGTGCTGTTGTTATTTTTATATGTAAAACTAAAAAGCAGAGAAATAATCCTCTTACACTAATTAGTGATAAATGGGGAAAGAAATATAAAACATTATAAATATATAAATATCACATTTTTCAAGAAAAGTCAAATAATTTAGATAATACGGTATCATCAACAATAAACGTAACCTTATTGACGATTTTATACATAAAATATGTAAATTCAATAATAAATAAGGAATAAAATAACAACACATTCCACTATGCCAATATTGCGAATGTGTTGTTATACTCTTATGTAGTGGTAACCGCATTCACTGCGGTTATTCATTTCCTATTTTCATTATACTTTATATTTTAGAAAATAATATTTGTATCTGTTCAATTAGTTCGAACAGATACGTCGTTGGTGCGGATGAAGGGACTTGAACCCCCACGTCGTTGACACTGGTTCCTAAGACCAGCGCGTCTGCCAATTCCGCCACATCCGCATAAATCTTATTTACAATATTTATAATACACTTTTTTATTTAATTTGTCAATGGTTTGATTAATAATTTATAATTTTTCTCACGCAAAATCCTTATTTATAAAATACATATTCTTTTTAATAAATTACTTTTCCACCATTTAAGGAAAAGTAATTTATTAATTTTATTTATGCTCTTGGATGAGCTTTTTTATATATATCTTTAAGTTCAGGTGTTTCAAATTGGGCATATACTTGTGTTGAAGAAATATCTGAGTGTCCAAGCATTGCTTGTATTGATTTTAAATCTGCTCCATTTTGCAAAAGATGTGTTGCGAAAGAGTGCCTTAATACGTGTGGTGTTATATCTTTTTCAATATGTGCTTGTTCTTTATAATATTTAACTATTTTCCAAAATCCTTGTCTTGTAAGTCTTGAACCATTTACATTTACGAATAATGCTTTATTTTTTTCATCTTTAATCATTATTGGTCTAGCTTGGTCAACATATTCCTTCAAAGCTTTTTCAGCTAATGTTCCTAATGGTATAGTTCTTGATTTCTTACCATTTGAACATACTACTGTATTTTCTTCAAAATCTACGTTATCTACATCTAAATCTATAATTTCCGTTACTTTCATGCCTGTTGCATAAGCAAATTCAAGCATTGCCTTATCTCTTGTTCCTTTAAGGTCAACATCTTTAGGTTGATCTAAAAGTAATTCTATTTCTTCAGAGCTTAATACACTTGGTATTCTCTTTTCGATTTTTGGAGATTGTAAGCCAACTGTAGGGTCTTCTTTAACCTTTTTTGTTCTTAATAAGAATTGATAAAAAGATCTAATAGTTGCTAAACTTCTTGATGCAGTGGATGTTTTCTTACCTTCATTTTTTAATCCTTCTATGTAATCTTCAATATCTTTTTCTGTTGCTTTTAAATAATTTATATCATTTTTTGTAATATATCTTTCGAATTGTAGGATATCTCTTCTATATGATTGAAGAGTGTTGTCTGACAATTTTTTATCATTTTGTAAAAATTCTAGAAATAGTTTTATTTGCTTATCCATCCTTATTCCCTGCCCCTTTTTATAATATTGTTTTTACATAAACTTATTATGTTATATCAAATTATTTTTAAAAAGTAAATAGATTTTAAAATAATTTTATAATTTTGTTATGCAAATTACTTTTCATCTGCAAAATTGCATTTGACTCTTTGTTACTTTGCTCAATTAAATTTAACTTTTCGCTTGATTTATACATATTTTGCAATACTTAAATATAAATTTGTTGATAAATATGTTTCTATAAATGCTGCAACCACTAGCATTATAGTTGATATGAGCATATTTATTGCATATTTTGTAATAGCATATTTTATATTTTCCTTACTTCTGTCTTTTATGATTGTTTTGTACATTTTTATCCCGCTCAGTGCTAGAAAAAATATAGCTGGTATTTCAATGATTTTACTTAAGAACATTAATGAAAAGCTAAATATCATACCTTTGCCAATTCCGAATATTGCACTTATCGCTGAGATTGTGTATCCAATGCAAAAACCTTTATACCCAATGATTAGTTATATTGCTGGAACTCCAATAATTGATACGCTTAGAAAAGTGATTAGAAAAACTAGTTTTAAATCTTTTTTTATTAGTTCAAATATCATTTTCGAATATTCTATTTTGCTTCCTTCTTTTATTTGAGTATTAAATCCATTTAGATATCCTGATATTTCTTCTCTTTGATCGTTGCTAGAATTATTTAATACCATAGTTCCTATAAATAGCCCTATTATGAGGATTAAGCCAAATATAACATATTCTTTAATGTGTTCTTTAATGTGTTTTTCTAATGCTTTTCTCATGTACATTTCCTCCTGATACATAATATGTATTCAGAATTATAGAAAATATAACATACAATTATGAGATTTGTTTTAATTCTTCTTTCTGTGGTTTTGCATCTAATTTTCCATACACACCGCCACCGCCTGCATGGATATGGACTTTTCCATTGCGTGAATTATCAATGATTTCTGCTAATTTTAAGCCTACTACTGATTCTAAATCATCTTTTGTAATTTTATTTAATATTGTCATTTCTGTTCCAAATGCTCCTAGAAGCTTTTCTATTGCTTTATTTCCTACTCCTGGCATAAATCCTAGTGGTATTTGATAGTTGTATTTTGGTCTAAATTTAGGACTCTTTGATTCTTGATCTTTTATGATTTCGATTCTATCATAAACTCCCATTGTTATATTTGTTCCGCCACATTTATCACACTTTAATGCAGGTGGTTTTGTTTCTATTGAACAATTGCAGTCTTCACAGAAACTTCTATTGTATTTGCCTAATTTTGGGTCTAATCCGTAGTTTGCAATTATTTTTCTTCCGTCTTCCATTTTTATTGCTTTAAATATTTCTTTAAAATTAATATCTTCTACCTGCAACTTGTTATATTCTCTTGCTATTTTTGGAAGTGAGTGTGCATCTGAATTGGTTATAAAATTTTTATCTTTTAATTCAGATATTTCATCTGCAATATATGTATCTGCACTAAGTCCAAGCTCTATCGCAAATATCTTATCATATTTTTCTTTGAAAATTCTTTTTAGCCTTTGAGTGCAATTTCCATAATAACTTTTAAATGGCGTAAATGCGTGTGCTGGTATTAATACACCATTATATTTTTCCACAATATCAATCAATTCATATCCTGAAATGTCTGACCTTTGAGTACTTAATGTAATATTTTTTATGTGCTTTGACATTTCTTGTGAAAAGCCCTTTATATCTTTCAATGTTGGAAAATAGCAACAATTATGTGCACTTCCAGTTTTACCATTTTCATTTATTTCTGATGTTTCCACTTCGCTACCTAAGATTATGCAAACCTTGTCTTTATATATTATTCCACCGTCTTTAAGCTCATAGGCTTCTCCATTTTTTAGAAAATTTTCAATGTCCTCGATTACATAAGGTGATGCACAGTCTATTACTCCGACTACATCAATGCCTTTTCGCTCAAAACACTCTTTTGCAATATTAGCAAAATTCAATGATCTTGCTGCAGTAATTTTAATTGGTTTTCCGTTTTCACTTCTGCCTATATGTACATGTAAATCTGCAAATATCTCGTTCATACTTGAGTTACACTCCTTTCATATTTAATCTCTACAAATCTAGTTGAAAAATAATTATAATTCTTTTTCAACCTTAACCTCTTTCCTAAGGCACAAATCTAGTTTGAAATAATTTTAGTACTTTAGACCGAAAAATAGAGAGGCAAGATTAATGTCTTGCATCTTCTTTTTCTTTCGTTTAATCTAATTATTATTTTAATGTTCATGTTCTTTTGAATTATCTTGATTGTTCTTGACTTTGATTAGGATTTTCTTGAGGTTGACTAGGTTGATTATTTATTGTTTGTTGATTTATTTGTTGACCATTTTGATTCATTGGAGTAGTTACAGTTTGCTGATTATTGGATTCTGGTGGGTAATAAACTGTTCTTGTTCTAAATTCGTCCAGTGCATCATGGTCTTTTCTATGAGCTTCTTCATACCTTTTTGCTAAGTTCATTACTTCAATTCTTCCCTGCGGTGTTGCATTTATAGGTCGTTCACCACTATAACCACTATATTTTTGGTAAGCATCAATTACTTCTTGAGTTATTTCTTCTGTATCATCTTTTTTTTCTTCTTCTTCTTCTTGGTTTAGTGTTCCTTGGAACTTTTCTCTTATTCTATTTATAGCCATTCTAAATAAAGTTATAAATTGATTAGTATTCAATGTTTTGCTATTACATTCTTTTTGTAAATATTCAAGTAAGTTCATTACCTTCTCCTTTCTTATTGCTCATTTTTTACTTCAATTGTTTGCATATAATTTATGAATTTAACAAATGGTTTTAATAATCTATTATTTTTATCTTTCAAGTTTCTGTGTTCCAATAATACTAAAGCATCATCTGGCTTAAATCCAGCTCTTTCAGGTCTATCAAGGAGCATACCTCCGAATTGGTCGACTAATTCTAATAAATCACTTTCCGGATCTCTATTTTCAGTAATTGTATATCTATTTACTCCTTCGCAAATTCTACAAAATCTTTCGTCAAATCCTAGTTTTGCAAGATATTCTGCTCCTCTTTTCGCATAGTTTCTTATTTCTTCCAAACTTGTTGAATTTTCGATTTTTTGACAGTCACATAATAATCTTGCTGTAATAACTAGATTATCGTCAATTTCAAACTTTGGATAAAATCTATGCAAATATTCTAAAAATAATTTTGCTAGAAGTGTCTTAAAAATAACTGAATTATCATAATATATTCCAGCTCTTTTCTTTAGATAATACATTATTTCTAATTTTTTACTCCAGTCTTTTTCACCCAAAATAAAATCTGCAAAACTTTCGTCTCCCATTAAATCTTTCGTTCCTTCCTAGGCTTACTCAGAAAGCTACTAGAATTAAAGCTATCTCTCCTTAAATTTTTGCCTTAATTAATTTATTTAATTATATTCTATAAATTAATATGTTTCAATAATTATATTTAAAAATTAATCATATTGTAATATTATTGTAACATAAGTAATCCTTGAGTATAATCTAAATTGGCTTGAGATTTGCCTTTATAGCCAAGTGTATACACATCAGTTGCACGTTTGTCTATTTCAAGCATCTTTTCATAGTTTTTATTTGTATTATCATTTTCAAATTTTTTTACAGAAGTTATTACATTTGCATTAATTTTAGGTAATAATTTTTTTCCATTTTCATTTAATCCTAATACTCGTATGTATGGATTAATATTTTTAGACATTTCAATATCAGACTTCGTTATTCCTAAAATTGCATACATTAGAATTCTTTGAATCTTCGTTTGTGTATACCTTTTGGACTTTATTAATCTAATCAGTTCTTCTAAATTGTTAGTTTTCTGTGCACTCTCTTTAATTAAATTTTCCAATCCTTCTGATACTTCAGGAATATTTGCAATTTCTTTAATATCCATTGTTCGTAATTTATAAAATATTTCTTTTGAAAATTCATTTAAATCTGTAATTATTGAGCCATTTTCAATATTTTCTTTTAAAATCTCAAATGTACTACTTGGAACTACTTTTGAAATATCATCTATTCTTTTTTCTTTTAATAATTGTCTTATTCCTGTTGCACTAACATATTGACCAATTATATCTTTGCTATTATATGAAGTATGTTTTCTTTGAATCCCAATTGGAATAATCTTACTTTTTAGCTTTTTCAAAGCTTTTATATATTCAATAGCTAAAATATTGTTCGATCCATTTACAATTTCTTTAATCTTAACTTCATTATCTTTTTCGAAAAAATTAATAATTGCATTTTGTCTTGCCAATGGATATGATATGCCTTTTCCTAGCTCTAATTTCAATTTTTCTTGATACTCCTTTGGTTCTTGGCATAGAAGTTCGGATATTTTTTCAATATCATTAATATTCTCTGCTTCCGTTCCAAATGATACAAAGTCCACTCCAACACTATTTAATATTTTGATTGCTCCTTCAGCAAAATTTTCTGCACTTGACAAATTATATACAGTTGGAAGTTCAATCACTAAATCTACACCTGATTTTAAAGCCATTTTAGCCTTTTCCCATTTATTTATAATTGATGTATCTCCCCTTTGTGTAAAATTGCCGCTAATGACTGCAACAACTACATTTGCACCTGTTTGTTTTTTTGATTCTTGTATATGATATAAGTGTCCATTGTGAAATGGATTATATTCTGCTACTATTCCTAATATTTTTGACATTTTCGCTTGTATGGTGTATTTAAAGCTTAAATAACCATACACTCCTTTCAATTTTTATAAGTCATTAATGTGTTATATATAAAAATTCTGCATGTTCTTTATATTTTTCTAATCTCTTATTTATTTCTTCTATATTTACATACTCTCTGTCATCATACCAATCTGTATATCCATTATTAACCCAGTCTTTCATTGCCTTATATTCTTCATGTTTTTTATCAGCTAATATTTCAAGTAATTCCTCATATCCCCAAGGTCCACCACAATCTTCTGGTAAGTTTGCCATTTTTGCCTTAATACAAATAGGTTTAATCAATTTTATATCTGTTTCAATTATTTTTTCTATTGTAATATCATGAACCCAATTATCACCAAAATCATATATATATTCCATTTTTTTATATTTTTTAAAATATTTATCTATTTTTTCCTTTTTCGCATTTTTTACTTCACAGTAGCTCCAATCATCTTCTGATCCAGGTAATTCTATTGATATACCTTCTCCATTTAATGTTGCACCCACTTCAAAATTATACAAGTGATATCCACACCAATCAAATGCAAGTTGAATAATGGCATTTAATTCATGAAAAGTTATTCCTTCTGGAATTTGTAGTCTTCTCCATACAGGTGGATGTGTATCTCTAATACTTACTTTTATTTCATAATATGTATACTTTTTATTATTTGTTTTTTTTTCCATTTATAATACCTCCAATATATCTTATATTTTTTAATATGTAATTCATTTTTAATTATGTTTTTATTTTCTACATATATTTTATCATTGTATATACAGAAAGACAATAGTTATATGCAGATATTTTGCCAAATTGTTTCTGATTTTTCACTTTTCATATATATGTATCTCTTGAAAATTTATATTTTAGTTGTTATAATGTATTTAACTTTTATATAATGAATTACATTGAAAGGAATCGTATTGAATATGGAAAAAATAACAATATATACAGACGGAGCATGTTCCGGCAACCCTGGTCCTGGCGGTTGGGCAGCTATATTGATGTTTAAAGAAAATAAAAAAGAAATTTTTGGTGGATTAAAAAATACAACCAATAATGTTATGGAGCTTACTGCTGTAATTGAAGGATTAAAAAGCTTGAAATATCCTTGTGAAGTTGACCTTTATAGTGATAGTGCTTATGTAGTAAATGCATTCCAACAGGGTTGGATTTATAATTGGCTAAAAAAGAATTGGAAAACAGCTGGTGGAGATGATGTAAAAAATAAAGAGCTTTGGCAAGAATTATATTCTCTTACTAAAACTCATAAGGTTAATTTTATTAAGGTTAAAGGTCATAGTGATAATGAGTACAACAATAGATGTGATGAACTTGCTAGAAGTGCAATATAGTTTGTTGGATCGGGCGTCGTAGTTATCTACAACTTTTTCTCTCATTTAACGATTGACACAAATATCAATCAA
>CANRBO010000044.1 GCA_947628885.1 uncultured Clostridia bacterium
GAACACTATATGAACTACCCAGAGTTAATTTGGCATTTGATTGAATTAGTACTACTAAAGGATAAAGAACATAATCAAGAAATTGATGAAGTCAAAAAAGATAACCAATCAAATGCAAATGTACATGATGAGACCTTATAGGTCGATTGAAAGGCATAGCACTACCACATAGCTATGCCTTTTTCTCTATAAAAAAAAACTAAGTGCTACCACACACTTAGTTCAAACACTATATGAACTCTATTCACTTAATTAAGCTAACTATAGTATACTACAGTTTGGGATTATATGTCAATAATTTTTTGTATAATATAGTAAAAAAGATAAATATAGTCATTTTAGAATAGCCGCGCAGCGCCCAACCGAAGCGTTAGCGTAGGGCGAATGAAGCAAATTACATACAAGCGCCAAATGGCATTATGTAAGCCTTATGAAGTAAATTAATTGCAAAGCCATGAAGGCATAGTGGAATTTGCGACAGCAAGGCATGAAAAAATGACTATATTTATTTTTTACTATGTAAATATAAAAATAATATATATATATATAAAGTAATATATAATTTTTTACAAAAAAAGTTAATTCTAAAAAAATGATTTTTTCTAAAATGCAAATTTTTAATCAAAATGTCTTAATGTAACAAAAAAGAAATATTTCAATTCAAAAAGCTTAAAACGCTATTATTTTAAATAAAATCTGCAGATAGTGACATAATTCGATAAAAAAATACAACAAGTATAATCTAGTTATTTCAAGCATTTGACATCATAATAAACATAAAAAATCGACATAGATGATTTTGAGAAAATGGTTGACTTTTAAATAATTGTTATAGTAATATGAAAATGCAAATACAAAAAAGAAAGTTACATAAAAAACAGAAAAATTAAAAAAATCATTTTTTAAAAAGCGTACTAAAAAGACCTTTTTTGAAAAATAACTAGGAGGAAGAGATGAAGGTTGTAAAAAGGGATGAAAGAATTGTTGATTTTGACAGAGCAAAGATTGCAAAAGCTATTGAGAAAGCAAATGCAGAAGTTTCGTCAAAAGAAAAAGCCACTAAAGATGAAATTAAAGAAATAATTAAATACATTGAAGACCTAGGCAAAAAAAGGATGTTAGTTGAGGATATTCAAGACATAATTGAAGAAAAACTTATGAAAATTGGCAAATACGAATTGGCTAAAAAATACATAGTTTATCGTTACACAAGAGCATTGGTTAGAAAACAAAATACAACTGATGAATCAATATTAGGTCTAATTAAAAACCAAAATAAGGAATTAGCAGAAGAAAATTCCAATAAAAACACAAGATTAGCTTCTACACAAAGAGATTATATCGCTGGAGAAGTTTCAAGAGATTTAACAAGAAGAGTTTTACTTCCTGAAAAGATCTCTAAAGCTGATAAAGAAGGCGTTTTACACTTTCATGATGCAGATTATTTTGTACAACCAATATTTAATTGTTGCTTGATAAATATACAAGATATGTTAGATAATGGAACAGTAATGAACGGAAAAATGATTGAAAGTCCAAAAAGTTTCCAAGTTGCATGCACAGTTGTAACACAGATAATTGCTGCAGTTGCAAGCAATCAGTATGGTGGACAATCAGTTGATTTAATCCATTTAGGAAAATATTTAAGAAAAAGCTATGACAAGTATAAAAATAAAATAGAAAAGAAATATAAAGACAAATTATCAAAAGAAATTATAGAAGATTTAGTAGAAGAAAATGTCAGAAGTGAATTAAAAGCCGGAGTTCAAACAATTCAATATCAAATAAATACTTTAATGACAACAAATGGACAATCTCCATTTGTAACATTATTCCTACACTTGGAAAAAGATGATCCATACATAAAAGAAAATGCAATGATAATAGAAGAAGTTATTAGACAAAGATATGAAGGCATTAAAAATGAAGCTGGAGTATACATCACACCTGCATTTCCTAAACTAGTGTATGTATTAGATGAATTCAATAATTTATCAGGTGGAGAATATGATTATTTAACAGAATTAGCAGTAAAATGTTCAGCAAAAAGGATGTATCCTGATTACATTTCAGCTAAAAAAATGCGTGAGAACTATGAAGGAAATGTATTCAGCCCAATGGGATGTAGAAGTTTCTTATCACCTTGGAAAGACGAAAATGGAAATTACAAATTTGAAGGAAGATTTAATCAAGGTGTAGTAAGCATTAATTTACCACAAGTAGCAATAGTAGCAGACGGAAATATAGATAAATTTTGGAAAGAGCTAGATGAAAGACTAGAACTATGTAAAGAAGCTCTAATGTGCAGACACAAGGCATTGCTTGGAACAAGGACATATACAAGCCCAATTCATTGGGAATATGGAGCAATTGCAAGATTAAAGAAAGGCGAAACAATAGATAAATTGTTATATGGTGGATATTCAACAATATCATTAGGATATATAGGAATATATGAAATGACAAAATTAATGACAGGCGAATCACACACAACAGAAAAAGGACATGAATTTGCCTTAGCAGTTATGAAACATTTAAAAGAAACCGTGTTACGTTGGAAAAAAGAGACAAATATAGGATTTGCATTATATGGAACACCAGCAGAAAGTTTATGCTATAAATTCGCAAGAATTGATAAAGAAAGATTTGGAACAATAAAAGATGTTACAGACAAAGGATATTATACAAATTCATATCATGTTGATGTAAGAGAAAAAATTGACGCATTTGAAAAATTAAAATTTGAAAGCGAATTCCAACATTTATCAACAGGTGGAGCAATATCTTATGTAGAAGTTCCAAATATGCAAAATAATATAGAAGCATTAAGAAGTGTTGTAAGATTTATATATGATAATATCCAATATGCTGAATTCAACACAAAATCTGATTACTGCCATATTTGTGGATTTGACGGAGAAATAAAGATAAACGATAGCGATGAGTGGGAGTGTCCAAACTGTGGAAATAAAGACCACGCAAGGATGACAGTTGTTAGACGTACTTGTGGATATTTGGGAGAAAACTTTTGGAACGTTGGAAAAACAAAAGAAATAAAACAAAGAGTATTGCATTTATAATACCAAAATAGAATCAATGAAATAACTGTGAATTAGTATGAATTCAAAATAAATGCAAACCTAAATGAAAAATCAGACTAATAAATAAATGCAGGAAAAAAGTAAACTAATGAATTATAGAAAGAAATTATAAAAAATAAGGAAAATGATAGACATGAATTATGCTGATATAAAAAGAGTAGATGTAGCAAATGGCGAAGGAGTTAGAGTATCAATATTTGTAAGTGGATGTCATCATCATTGCAAAGGATGCTTTAATGAGTGTGCATGGGATTTCAATTATGGTAATAAATTTACAGAAAAAGAAAAAGATGAAATAATAAAGCTTTTAGACCATGACTACATAGAAGGATTGAGTCTACTTGGTGGAGAACCATTAGAGCCAGCAAATCAAGAAGGACTTCTTCCACTAGTAAAAGAAGTAAAAGAAAAATATCCAAATAAAACAATATGGTGTTATACAGGATATGACCTAGATAAAGAAATAATAGGTGATATGGCAAAAACGAATCCAACAACCAATGAAATATTAAAATATATTGATGTTGCAGTAGACGGTAAATTTGATGAAAGTTTAAAAAGCCCAAAATTGAGATTTAGAGGTTCTTCAAATCAAAGAATCCTAAATGTGCAAGAAACTTTGAAGCAAAATAAGCCAGTCATAATCCCTGAATTATATGAGCAGATGTAAATAAAAAATATATAGGACTGACATCCAAACGAATTGAAAAAAGTTGAAATCACCCCTTGACAATCCTGTGTAATATAATATATAATAATTAAGAGCTAATGAAGTTGGACAATAGTCCAAATCCCACTATATAAAGTAAAGCACTGGAAGGAGGGGATAAAAAGATGTCAGAGATAAAAGTTAATAATGGAAATATAGAAGATGCCTTAAAAAGATTTAAAAGACAATGTGCTAGAAATGGCGTATTACAAGAGGTACGCAAAAGAGAATGCTATGAAAAGCCAAGCGTAAAAAGAAAGAAAAAATCAGAGGCAGCAAGAAAAAGAAAGTTTTAGTATAAAAGGCTAAAAATTAGAATATCTAGTTTTTAGCTTTTATTAAATTTTAATGTAAAATTCAATTCTAATATTACAATATAATAATTTGTAATAGGTCAATTATTTAAAATTGGAAAATATATTATAACAAATAAATAAAAAAAACTTTAATGTAGCAAGCAAATAAGAAAAAGCTTTAATACAGCAAGCAAATATGAAAAAGCTTTAATACAGCAAGCAAATAAGAAAAAACTTTAACATAACAAGATAATAAAGGAAGAAAAAATGATAGAAAAGATAAAGCATACAGTAAAGAAAAGAAAATCAGTTTTAACAATAATATTCATAGTTCTAATGATTTCAATATCTGCACTAAGCCAAAAAGAGCATTTGACAAACAATGATGAACTATGGGCATTTTCAAACATATATAAAATGACCAATGGATTTACAATTTATAAAGATCTAAATGTTATAATAACTCCATTATTCTTTTATGTAGGAGTATTGATATTTAGAGTGTTTGGAGCAAATTTTCTTATATTAAAAATTTACAATATATTAATATATACAATAATGTTTATTTTAATTTATAAAATTTTTCAAAATCTACATATAAAAGCAAACAAAAACATACTTTTTTTATTTTTAATATATCTAGTGGCTTATCCAACAATTGCTGGTGGCGCAAACTACAATATTTTAGCAATGGACTTATACTTACTAGGAATATTATTAGTTTTAAGAGGAAAAGATAATTTTATACAGGGGATAATTATATTTCTAATATTCATGACAAAGCAAAATATAGGAATATACTACCTAATAGGATATAGTATTTATCTATTTATTCAAAACAAAAACATATTAACAACAATAAAGAAAATCTTAATATCACTTGCTATAAGTACATTACTGTTTTCAATATATTTATTATTTTTAGCTTTAAATAATAATTTATATAATTTTATAAATTATACATTATTGGGAATCGATGAATTTGCAACAAAAAATTATTCGATCGATGCTAGTATTATTTTATATTATATATTAATTATTTTGATGTATATTTTTATGATATGGATTGCGATATCCAAAAAGGTAACAATAAAAGAAGATTACAGAAGGCAAGAAAAAGTATTGATATGTTTTTCGGCGACTTTTTTGTTAGTAACTATACCTATAGTAAATGAATATCATTTTATAGAATCTCTTGTACCAACTATAGTTACTTTCATTATATTAATGGAAAAAAATTTTTTAGAGGATATAATATATAGCCACAAAGTTGATATAATAGTAATATTAGTAATGATAATGATGTCAGCATTTAGTATCTATAAATTAACTGATAACATCATAAAAATAACTCAATATAATTTTTACGATATTTATTATGGTGCAAATATAGATGATGCAACTAAAAATGAAATAAATGAAATTATAGATTTTATAAAGGAAAATGAAGAACAAGGATATCAAGTAAAAATATTATCAAACAGGTCAAATCTGTATATGAATATATTAAAAAGAAATAATGGTAAAATAGATTTACCGTTTTATGGAAATTTAGGACAGAAGGGAGAAGAGGGCTTAATAAAAGAAATACAGGAATTTAAATTTACAAAAATATTATTAAGCATAGACGATAAAACTAGTTACCAAGAGAGTATGAAAGTCAAAAATTTTATAAAAGAGAATTATGAAAAAATAGGAGAAATACAAGGCTATAACATATATAAAGTGGGTTATTAAGAATAATAAATAAAAAAATTATAATAATATTATTAAAACAGGTTTATTTGTGCCTTAGAAAGGAAAGAGATTAAAAATGAATATTATAAAAACTAAAGGATTTAAAACAAATTTATATGCAATATTTTTAACAGTTCCAATGAATAAAGAAAATGTAACGTTTAACAGCTTAATTCCAGCTGTTTTAAGACGTGGTACTCAAAAGTATCCTAATCAACTTGAAATTAATAAAAAACTAGAAGATATGTATGGAGCTGGTTTCAACTGCGGTGTTGATAAAATGGGAGATTATCAAGTTTTAAAATTCTATATGGAAACTTTAAGTAATAAATATTTACCTCAAAAGCAAAATGCAGTTGAATTCCTAAAAGAGTTAATTTTTAATCCATTAGTGGAAAATAATGCTTTTAAGAAGGAATATGTTGAGCAAGAAAAAGAAAATATCAAAAAGCTAATAGAGTCAAGAAAAGACAACAAAGCTAGATATTCGTATGATAGATGTATAGAAGAAATGTTTGAAGGCGAAGCTTATGGGATATACAAATATGGAAGTGTAGAAGATTTAGAGAAAATCAATGAGAAAAATCTATATGAGCATTACAGGAAAATTCTTGGAGATGCTAGAATAGATTGCTTTAGCTGTGGAGAAGAAGTTGAAAAAATTGAACTTCCTACTAGAGAAAACAAAGAAAGTCAGGTTAGCAAAGAGCTTCAAGAGCATACTGTAAAAAACAAAGAGATAAAAGAGCCAATGGATGTTTCTCAAGGTAAGCTAATTATTGGATTGACTACCCCTAAAACTCCTAAAGCCGTAATATCTATGTACAATAGTGTCCTAGGAGGAGGGGCAAACTCAAAATTATTCCAAAACGTTAGGGAAAAAGCAGGTCTAGCGTATTCAGCAAGTTCAACTTATATAAGAAGGAAAAATGCAATTTTTATAAAAACTGGAATTGAGACTTCAAATTATGAAAAAGCAATTGAAATCATAAAGAAACAGTTAGAAGATATGAAAAATGGCAACATTACAGATGATGAATTCAATTCTGCAAAGCAACTTGTAATATCTAATATAAACTTAATCCCTGAATCGCAGGAAGATTTGATTTCATACTATTTTGATCAAAAATTGTATGAAGATAATTTATCAATAGAAGAATATATATCTAACTTGGAAAAGGTAAAAAAGCAGGAAGTCATAGACATTGCAAAAAATATAGACATTGACACAATTTATTTTTTACAAGGTAATGAAAAAGATAAGACGGAAAATTAGCAAATAAGCCTTGACATTAAAAAATTAAATAAAAAAATCTGCTTGAGCAACAAAGACAAAATTAATCCAAGTGTAACTAAGCAAAAAAATTGAAAGGAAATTTGAAACATGGAGATTCGTAAAAATAACGAAATAGATGAGACAGTTTATACTGAAACCTTAGATAATGGTATGAAAATTATAATCATACCAAAGAAAAATACAAGAAAAAAATATATAATATGGGCTACCCAATATGGTTCAATAGATAATCATTTTATAGAACCTAAAACAGGTGATGAAGTGCAAGTGCCTGACGGTGTAGCACATTACCTAGAACATAAAATGTTTGAAAATGAAAATGGAGTAGATAGTTTATACAAGATGATGTCATTGGGCTTAGATGCCAATGCATACACAACTAATGACCATACTGCATATCTTTTTGCTGGAACAGATAATTTCTATGAAGGCTTAGATGAATTAATGAGTTATGTTCAACATCCTTATTTCACAGACCAAAACGTAGAAAAAGAAAGAGGAATTATAGGGCAAGAAATAGGAAGATATGATGATGAGCCGGCATGGAAATTATATGTAAATGCAATGGACTGCCTATATAAGAATAATCCTGTAAAGATTGACATAGCAGGCACAGTAGAGTCAATAGCAAAGATAACAAAAGAAACTTTATATTCATGTTACAATACATTTTATCATCCTTCAAACATGATAATGTGCATAAGTGGAGATTTTGAACCTGAAAAAATAGTGCAAGAAGTTAAAAATAGATTAATTCCTAGAGAAGAGATGAAGGAAATAAAGAGAATATATCCTGAAGAATCAAAAGGAATCAATATGAAGGAAAAAGAGGCAAATATGGGCAATAGCATGCCTGCATTTATGATTGGATATAAAGACGAATTAGACGAAGACAAAGTCAAAATCGATTTGGCTTGCCAAATAATATATAATTCGCTTTTAGGAAAGTCATCAGAATTATATCAGGAGCTATATAACGAGGGATTGCTTTTAAATCAATTAGATACAAGTTTTGAATTTGCCAAAACGTACTCTCACGCGCTAATTGCAGGAGAGTCAAAAGAGCCTAGAAAAGTATACGAAAAAATATTAGAAACAATAAAAAATAAAGATGTTTCGCAAGAAGATTTTGAAAGAAGCAAAAAGAAGATATATGGAGATTTAGTGTCAGAATATAATGATGTAGAAGAGATAGGAAGGATGTACCTTGCAGATGCCGTAAAAGGCATAAATAGCATAGAATACGTAGAAAAAATAAATGATATAACACTGGATTATGTAAATGAAATATTAAAAAAATTATTTAAAGAAAATGAATCGGTTATCTCAATAGTGAAGTAATTAGTCGTAAAAAGTAGACAAAAACATGAAAGCTTAGAAAATTGTCGAATTTGGTCAATCAAAAATTAAGAAAAATCGACAAAAAATATTGACTGCCTTGTAATATTATGGTATTTTATATATAAGAAACCGTAATTTAGGAGAAGAAAAATGTTGGAAAAAGAAAGAATTAATAAATTGAGGGACAAGCTAAATAAAAGTATTGAAGAAAATGAAGATTACAGTATAATTTACAAATTAAGTGTAGAATTAGATAAATTAATAGCAGAATATTACGAAAATGAAAATAAATATTTGCAAAATAAAAGAAAATATTACGAAGATGATGAAAAATATAAAATTTTTGCATGATGAAAATAGCTGAAAAATAAGAAAAAGTGCCAAATAAAAAAGCAAACACAACACTGTAAAACAAATAAAAATTACAAAAATAATATATAAAAAATAAATTTTTTTAAAAAAATTTGACAAATTTAATTAAATACTCTATAATTAAAAGTATAGGATTGAAAAAAAGGAGGAGAAAATTATGGCAATGAAGACAATGTCTAAAATAGTAATAGCTTTAATAGTTGTTGCAACAATATTATCTGCAGCAAACATGGTATTAGGTGCTACTATTCCAACAGGAACTACATCAGGAATTAATACAGGATTAAATAATACAGTAACAAATATTATTGGTATAGTACAATTTATATGCTATGCAGC
>CANRBO010000045.1 GCA_947628885.1 uncultured Clostridia bacterium
GGGGACTTGAACCCTCGACACCGCGGGTATGAACCGCGTGCTCTAGCCAGCTGAGCTACTTCGCCATATATGTATAACAATATTTATTATACAATTTTTTATGGTTATTGTCAACATTATAAAAAATTTTGTTGAAAATCTTTTATAATGCTTTCTGCGGCATTTCTTCCTGACCTTGCTGCATAGGCAACAGTTGCTTTTTCTCCTACAATATCTCCGCCTGCATAAACTTTTGGTATTGATGTTTGCATCTTTTCATTGACATTTATATATCCCCATTTATTTTTCTCAAAATTTGAAATATTATTCTCTTTTGGCTTTGAACCAGTAGCCATTATTACATAGTCCATATCCATTATATAATTACTATTTTCAATATTTACTGGCGATAGTCTTGTTTCATTTTCTTTTTGAACAAGTTTAGTTTTTATACACTCAATTTTGCACACTTTTTTTATTTGTTTGTTTTCTTCAATATTTGTACTTTGATTGTTTTTTTCAAAACTTTCATATTTATCATTTTGTTTATTTTCTTCTTGTGTATTTTTATTTTGTTCATTATTGTCATCTAACATAATTCTTACAATATTATTTTGAAATAAAAATTTTATGCCTTCTCTTTTTGCATCTTCTATTTCTTTTCTTTCTGCTGGCATTTGTTCTTCTGCTCTTCGATAAATTACATATACTTCTTCCGCTCCTAATCTTTTTACTGTTCTTGCAGCATCCATTGCTACATTTCCACCGCCTATTATTGCTACTTTCTTTCCTTCATAGTTTGGGTGGTTTCCATTTTCAAGCAATGTATTTCCTCCATAAACTCCTTCTAAATCTTCTCCTTCTATGTTCATCTTAGTTGGTACATTGGCTCCAATTCCAATAAATACTGCATCATATTCATTGCACAATTCTTCTACTGTAAAATCCTTTCCCAATTCAATATTATTTTTTACCTTAATTCCTAAGTCTAGTATTTTGTCAATTGTGCTTTTTACAATATTTTTATCAAGTCTAAAGTTTGGTATGCCATGAGTTAAGATTCCACCTAATTCTTCAAATTTTTCATATATCGTAACCTGCACTCCTTTTTTTGCAAGAAATGCTGAACAAGTTAGTCCTGCAGGTCCACTACCTACTACTGCTACTTTTTTATGTACTAAATTCTCATCAATTTCTGTTGGAATTTTATAATTATTTTTTATAGATTCTTTTCCTATATATTCTTCCATTTTTCCGATTGAAACGCTTTCGCCATTTATGCCCCTTATGCAACTGCCTTGACATTGTTTTTCATGTGGGCAAATTGCTCCACAAATTGCTGGTAGTACAGTTGTGTTTGATAGAATTTCAAATGCTTTTTTTGTATTCTCTTCATGTATAAATGCTGGTATATCATTATTTAGTGGGCAACCTTTATTACTACATGGTTTATTTATACAATTTAGACAATAGTTTCTAATTTCTTCCCAACTCATCTATTCTATCTCCTTTTACATTTTTAGTTTAACTTTATCTTAGTATTTTTTTCTTTTTATTTTAAGCATTTTTCTTTATGTTAGCTTTTATCTTAGTTTTATTTTTGTCTTTATCTTAACTTTATTTTAGATTTATTTTTTCTTTATCTTACTTTTATTTTAGCTTTATTTTTAACCTTATCTTAACTTTATCTTAGCTTCATTTTTATCTTACTTCCTATTTTAAATCTTCAAATTCTTTTCTTCTGCTAAATTTTTTAACAATTTTAAATCTTTCCAAAATTCGATTTTCTTATTTTCATCTCTTAAAAGTGCTGCTGGATGCCATGTTGGCAAATATATTATTCCTTTTTTATCAGCCCATATTCCTCTTTCTTTTGTTATTGAGTGTTCATCTCCTAATATATTCTTCAAAGCCGTACTTCCTAACAAAACTATTATTTGTGGTTTTACTAGTATTACTTGATTTCTTAGATAATTAAGGCAAGCTGCTGCTTCATCTTTTTCAGGCACTCTATTTTGAGGCGGTCTACATTTTACTATATTTGCAATGTAGACGTTTTCTCTATTAATTCCTAGACCTTCAAAAGCTTTATTCATTAATTGTCCTGCTTTTCCTACAAATGGTATGCCTTCCTTATCTTCGTCTGCTCCGGGTCCTTCTCCAATAAACATTACATCCGCTTCTCTATTTCCTACGCCAAAAACAATATTAGTTCTTCCACCATTTAACTTACATTTCTTACAATCTTTTATGCTTTGTTCTAGTTCTTCCCATGTTTCAAACATTTTTACCTCCTAGTGTTTTTTGTCTTAATCTCTAATTTCAATCAGTGCAGTATTTAATCCATACTCTTCTTTTTCGGCTCTACATGAGTGAATTATATTAGAATTGCACACACTACAAATTCCACTATCTATAATATTTTCTTCTTTTAATCCCTCTTTTTTTAACATTTCTATATTAATATATACAGTGTCAATATTCCATTTATTTTTTCTTGCTTCTAACCATTTTTCTGATGACTTTAAATCTTTAAATTCTTGCTCAAAAATATCTTTTACATCTTTATCCACTTCAAAATGGCACTTTCTAATACTTGGACAAATACAACATATTATATCTTTCGGATCGCAACCAAATTTTTCCTTCATGTTTTGAACTGCTTTTACTGCAATTCTTTTTACTGTTCCTCTCCAGCCTGAGTGCACATTTGCAATTACTTTTTTTACTGGGTCAAAAAACAATAATAAAATACAATCCGCATTTGTAGTTGAAAGAATTAAACCTTTTTTATTTGTAATTAATCCGTCAGTCTCTAAGTAATCACTTAAATTGATGTCCGGAGCATCACTATTTAATTTTTCATTTACAATTTTTACATTGTTAGTATGTTCTTGGTTTGTTTTTACTAAATTTTTATAATTTGTTCCAAGTGCACTGCATATTTGTTTATAATCCTCTATCGCTTTTTTGTATTTACTATCTTCTAATTTTTGATTATTCGCCTTGAACGTTTTAAAATTTTTATCTATTCCTAAACTATAAGCATGATTTATAACGTTACCATATTCTAGTAATCTTCTAAATTGTAAATATTCTATGCCTTCCTTTTTTATATGTATTACATTTTCATTAGACAAATCCATGTTTTTCTCATAACTTCCATTTCATCATTATTTACTTATATTATATTATCATAATTATTATTTTTATTCAATAGAAAAACTTTATACACTCCTTATTTATTAATGTTTTTATTGTTAAATCAATTATATATCTTGTGATTTCGTTTTTCTATATTTTATTATAATCTTTTTTATTTTTTCCATAAAATATTTAACTCATATTATATTGCATTATTTTTACTTTAGTGTTATATTAAATATATACAAAAGAATAAGGCAAGAAAGGGTTAATTTTTTTATGTTAGAAGAAAAATATGACTTTTATAGTCCAAGTAATGTTAGAATCCGTGACATGGATGATAATTTAAGACATAGCTTATCTGTAATGGAAAAATTAGACTATTTTACCAAAATGCACTGCGAAAATGTTGGTAATTTATCTGCTCGTATTTGTGAGTATATGCGTTGCAATAATCAATTTACAATTCATTGCCTAATTGCTGGTTATATCCATGATTTAGGTAAAATGTTTATTCCTAGTGAGATTCTTACAAAAAATGGCTCACTTACTGATGAAGAATACGAGATTATGAAAACTCATACTACTTTAGGCTATGAATTTTGTATGAAAGATATTAATTTGAGACCATATTCTGACGGTCCTTGGTACCACCATGAGGCTTTAAATGGTACTGGTTATCCTAGAGGACTTAGAAAAAATGATATTCCTTATTCTGCACAAATTATAAGAGTTGCGGACGAATATGATGCATTAGTTACCAAAAGACATTATACCACTCACGTTAATATTTCTGAAACCTTAAAGGATTTAATTAGAAATGCTGAACCTCCAAAAAATATTGTCGCTCTTGACCAATTAAAACAAAATGAGCGTCTTGGCAAAATTAATCCTAAGCCTTTAAAAGCTCTATTTAAGGCAGTTGTTGATGATATATTATATGAAATCAGTGGTGTTATGAATTATGTTGACTATATAAATTCTCAACTTCGAAGACTTGAATCAATTATGAAATATGAGAAAAAGATGCAAAATGCAAAAAAACCTGATCAAAAAGATTATTATAAAACTGGTATGATGCTTTTACTTGAAAAGGGCGAAACTCTTGATAATTACAAACAAATTTATGAAGAATATAAAGATGCTCTTGTTATTAGAAAAAAAAGAATAGATGATTTATACAAAGAAATAAACATTACTAAAAGGCTTAAAATACGTATATAAATTTTGACAAAAATGAGATTCAAGTTGAATTATAACTTAAATCTCATTTTTCTAGTTTTACCTTTCTATTGTTATTTGTTACTCTAACCCTATACTCACGCCTAATGCACTATTTATCTGGCTCATTATGCTTTTATCCTCTATATGACCTATCTTTTCCTTTAGTCTGCTTTTATCTATTGTTCTAACTTGCTCAGCAAGTATTACTGAGTCTGTTTTTAGTCCTACATTTTGAGAGCCTATTGGTATATGCGTTGGCAATTTCGTTTTACCTAGTTGTGATGTAATTGCAGCTGCTATAACAGTTGGACTGTATTTGTTACCCATGTCATTTTGTATGATGACCACAGGTCTAATCCCTCCTTGCTCTGAGCCTACAACTGGGCTTAAATCAGCATAAAACATATCTCCTCTTTTTATTGTCATTTTTCTTCTCCATTATATAAATTAGAGATGATATATCTTAAATATTTATTTCAATCTCATTATATAATATGTAAACTTTTATCTGATTGTTATTCTCAATTATTTCTAATCTTTCCGGTTTTAGCTTTTCCTTATTTACATATAATTTTTGGGTTGTGTCATATCTATTTTTGTTGGTTTTTGTACTTAGCACAATAGTTGTTTCATCATATTCTGATATGCTTTTTTCTTTGGAATTTTTATAGCTTTCTATAAATTGTGTTAAAAACAAATTATTTTCCGATATATTTGGATAATTTTCATATATTTTACTCAAATTCAATTTTGTATTTTTTATTTCCAGCTTGCCATTTTCAAAAGTCATTTCCAAACCATTAATTTCTTGTGGTTCTATTATATTTTGCTTTTCATAATTTTTAGTTACTTCTTGGCTTATTTTATATGTGTTATCATTTCTATTGTTAATTATATTAGCAGTCAAATTAGCTTTATAAGTCTTAATATTTAAAATATATTTTTCAATCTCTTCTATGCTCTTATTATTTCCACTTTTAATATTTTTATAATTAAATCTTAGAAAAATATTTAAACTTATTGCAAAAGCTAAAATTATAGCCAAGATAATGTACACTTTTTTCATTGCAAGCTCCTTTAAAAAAGTAATATATAATATATTTTCTTAAGTTAAAAATATTATAATTGCAGCACCGCGCAACGCCCAACCGGAGCGTTAGCGCAGGGCGAATGAAGCAAATTACATACAAGCGCCGAATGGCATTATGTAAGCTTTATGAAGTAAATTAATTGCATAGCCATGAAGGCATAATGGAATTTGCGACAGCAAGGTGCAAATATATAATATTTTTAACTTAAGAATTATAATAAAATTTTTATAACTATACTATAAATATTACTCTGATTATTATAGTATAATTAAATTATATTATATTCTGATTATAATATTACCTTTTCAAAGTACTCTTTTAATGTTTTTTCTACTTCTAGCTTTGTTTCTAAATGATTAATTGTATCTCTTAATTGAGAAGCATTAGGCATATTTTTTATGTAGTAGCAGATATGTTTCCTCATTTCTTTTATTCCTATATTTTCTCCTTTTTCTTGCACTTCTAAATTTATATGTTCTAAAATAATCGATAGTATTTCTTCACTGCTAATTTTTCTAATAGGCTTTCCTTCAAAATAATTTTGAATATGTTCAAATATCCAAGGATTTCCTAAGCTTGCTCTTGAGACCATTATTCCGGTCGCATCCTGTTTGTTCTATGATTTTTTTTGCATCATAAACAGTTTTTATATCGCCATTTCCTATAACAGGTATATTTACATTTTCTTTTACCTTTTTTATTATATCCCAGTCTGCTACTCCTGAATAAAACTCTGCTCTAGTTCGCCCATGTATTGTTATTGCTGATGCTCCTGCCTGTTCTATTGCTTTTGCATTTTCTACTGCTGTGATATGCTCATTATCCCAGCCCTTTCTTATCTTAACAGTTACTGGAACACGTGAATTTTGGCTGACAGATTTGGTTATATCGTATACCTTATTTGTATCTAAAAGTAGCTTACTTCCGTCACCATTTTTCACTATTTTCGGTGCTGGACAACCCATATTTATATCAATAATGTCTATATCATAATTATCACATATAAACTTAGCACTATAAGCCATTGAATCTGTATCACTTCCAAAAATCTGAACTGCAATAGGTCTTTTTTCTCCAGTTGTATCTAATAATTTTTTCGTTTTTTCATCTCCATAAAATAATGCCCTACTACTTATCATCTCAGTAACTACTAAACCTGGATTAAACTTTTCACAAATAATGCGAAAAGCCCTATCGGTTAAACCTGCCATAGGACCTAAAATTATATTATTTTCTAATTCTACATTACCTATTTGTAACTTTGTAATCTTTTTATCGTTCAAATTTCTACTTTCCTTACTTTTCTCATTTTTTTATATAATTTTATTTATCTTTGTTTTCTTTTTATTTCATTTTTATTTAATTTAATTTTATTTTATCTTTATTTCATTTTTATTCAGTTTTGTTTTAGCTTTATTACATTTTTCTTTATTTTCATTTATTTATTTCTAGTCCAAAATTCTCCACTTTTTTGTCCAACAAATATTGCTTTTTGCCTTCTACCACTTATATTTAATAACATTGCTATCATGATAAAGTTACTCAAAAGCGAACTTCCACCATAACTTACAAATGGTAATGGCACTCCTGTAATAGGTAACAATCCCATTGTCATGCCGATATTTTCAATCATATGGAAGAAAAATATTCCTGCTATTCCCGCTGAAATTATTGTACCTAAATCATCTTTTGCAGTTTTAGAAACATATAATGCCTTAGTTATCAGCACAACATACAGTATAATAACGGCTCCCGCTATAATAAATCCCATTTCTTCACCTATAACAGAAAATATAAAATCAGTTGATTTTGGATATAAGAACCCTAATTGAGTTTGGTTTCCCTTTAATAATCCCATACCCAAAAGCTCTCCAGCTCCTATTGCAATTTTTGACTGTGTTAGGTTATAGCCTGATCCTCTAGGATCTAATTCAGGATTTAAGAATACATCTATTCTTTTTTTAGCATGTTCTGGTAAAACAAATTTATACATCAATGGTACTGTAATTGCCACTAAAACAACTGACACTATAATATATCTTCTGTCTATTCCAGCCACAAAAATCATAAATAAAAATGATATTATAAAAGCTATCGCAGTTCCATAATCCGGCTGTTTTACTATTAATGCTACTGGTATTGCAAAAACAGCTAATATCAAAAGTAATCTAGTTGGTCTACTTATCTCTTTTGGACCTTTTTTCTTCATCCTTGACATAATTAATCCCAAAAAAACTATTAAGATTATTTTTGCAAATTCTGACGGTTGAACAGAAAATGTTCCAAAAGAAAACCAACTTGTTGCTCCTGATATTGGTGTTGTAAATAATACAGCAACTAAACATCCTAAAATTAATACATATAAAATTGGAGATATTTTTGAAATCGTATCATAATCTATAAATATAAATATTATAAAAAATGGTATGCTAACTCCTATCCAAGTTAGCTGTTTATAAAATTCTTCTTGTCCTGTGCTTTCTGTAGCTGAATATATCGCAAATAATCCTATTATTACTAATAGGATTGTACATATTAATATAGACCATTCAAGATTTTTAGTTATCTTTTTTTTCATTTTTCCCCTTTTTATTTACTAACTTTTTTCTTTTTAGTATTTTTACTGCCTGTTGTTTTTTTCTTTGTAGTTTCTTTTTTAGGCTTACTTTCATCTTTAGAATCAACTTTATTTTCAACAGTTTGATTTTCTTCTATATTCTCATTTGCTACTGTCACATTATCTTGTACTATATCATCCTGTGTAACATTTTCTTTTACTACATCATCTTGTGCAACATCTGCTTTTACAGCGTCGTTCTGTGCAATATCTTCTTTTATTTCAGTTGTTTGATTACCATTTTCATTTTTCTTTTTAGATTTTTTTGAACTACCAGTAGACGACTTTTTTGAGTTGTCAACAGTAACGTCAATATTATTTTCATTATTGCCCAATTCTTCTAATTTTATTTTATTTGTCCTTTTTCTAGTTTCACTTTTAATTCCCACTATTGGAATATTGGCATAAAGTGCCGGTGCCCCTGTAGTTCCGTCACTATTTTGCTTATTTGTTAATTTAACATCAATTTCTTTTTCATCAATCTCTATGTATTTCTTTATTACTTCAATTATTTCTTGTTTCATCATTTCAAGAAAATCAGCTGATACATTTGCTCTGTCTTGCAAAAGAACTAAATGTAATCTTTCCTTTGCCTCATCCTTATTTAATTTATCAAGGTCTTGTTTCTTTCCCATTTTTTTGAAAACACTCATAATGTTCTTGAACATCTCTCTTCCTCCACCTAAAAACAATTTCTATTTTTTGCAATTTTCTATTACAAAAAGTAATATTTCTTTTGTAACTATTTCACTATATTAAATAATCACTATTTTTTTCGATTTTTTTTCATCCTACTCCAAAAGCCTTCTTTTTTTCTGCCGGGTATTGTTACCTCTATATTGTCACCCAATATTCTTCTTGCTATCTCCATATAAGCCTTCCCTGAAGGAGCTTTTTTATTTGATACAGCTGGCTCTCCTTTATTAGTTTGAGTAATTATATTTTCATCTTCCGGAACAACCCCTATTAAATCTATTGATAATAAATCTAATATGTCTTCGACATCCATCATCTCGCCTTTTTTAACCATTTCTGGTCTTAACCTATTAATTATTAATTCCGGATTTCTTATCTCGGACGCCTCCAGCAAACCAATTATTCTATCTGCATCACGAA
>CANRBO010000046.1 GCA_947628885.1 uncultured Clostridia bacterium
ATCAAGTTTTTGAAAAACAAATGTTAGAAGTTTTAAGAGAAGTTTGTAAAGTTTATACAAATACAAAAAAACTAGAAGAAATTGCAAAGCAAACTAAATCGAAACAAAAACAAGAAATTGATATGAAAGCTAAAATAGAATCTTTTAAAGATACTATTGAAAAAGAAACTAGAAAGCTGGAAGTAATGTATGATGATAGGCTTGCAGGAATTATTACACTTGATGAATATATGAAAAATGCCAATAGAATAAAGGAAACCGTTAAAGACTATGAGCAAAACATCAAAGAACTTGAGAAAGAAATATTTTGCGAAAATGATAAAACAGAAAATGAAGATAGACTAGATAATTTGATAGAAGAATTTCTTAATATGGAAAAACCAACCAAAGAAATAATTAGAGAGTTTATAGAAAAAATTGAAATTCATAGCGACAAACAAGTTGATGTTTATTTCAATTTTAAACCACTACAAGAAATTAATAATAATTTAAATAAATTTATATGTGCTAGAAAGAAATATGAGATTAAAACAGCATAGAAGATATACTGTTTTGCTCGAATAAGAAACGAAGTTTATTATTTGAGCTGATAAAAATGTCCATAACAACAACATACACATGCCGCAATATGGCTTATTATTGCAGAAGTAATGCTAGGATTTAATGAAAAAGCATTTAATATGTATAAAATGATAAATCCAATAGAACACTCTTTAACTTCAGATTTAGCAGACAAATATAAGGTAGAGCCTTATGTTGTAGAAGCAGATATATGTTCAGAAGGAACTATAGCTGGTAGGGGCGGTTGGACTTGGTATACTGGTTCAAGTGCATTGCTATATAAACTACAAATCGAATATTTACTAGGAATACAGATAAAAGGCGGAATTTTAACAATTAATCCGTCTGTACCAAAGGATTGGAAAAAGTTTGAAGTAAAATTAAAATATTATGATGCAGAATATACGATAAAATATGTAAAAGGCAATAAGAATTTAATGGTTATAGACGAAAAGGAAGAAAAAGAAATAGTATTACAAAAATCAGGTCAATATAATGTAACTAGATATTTTAAATAATAAATTAGGATTAATATCAATTTTTTTGTCAATATTTATTGAAAAATATTACATCTTATGATATAAATAAAAGTAAATATAGTTTTGTAGGAAGGTAAGCTTATGGAAAATATTGATGTAAATCATACTTATGATGAAGAAAAAAAGAAGATATTAGCTGTTGATGATGAATTGGCAATAATAGATTTATTAAAGTTCAATATTGAAAAAGAAGGTTATACTTTTATCTCTGCGCAAGACGGAGAAGAAGGCTTACAAAAAGTAATCGAAGAAAAACCGGATCTAGTTTTATTAGATGTTATGCTTCCTAAAATGGACGGTCTTTCAATTTGTAGAAGAATAAGACAAGAGCAAATAAATATTCCTGTAATCATGCTTTCTGCAAGGGGAGAAGAAATAGACAAAATATTAGGATTAGAAATTGGAGCAGATGACTATATTACAAAGCCTTTTAGCACAAGAGAGTTGATTGCAAGAATTAAAGCAAATCTTAGAAAATTAGAGCAAGATATTAATCTAGGATATTCAAAAGGAAATAAACTTTCTGTAGGAGCTTTAACTCTTGACCTTGATAAATTTGAAGTTAATGTAAAAGGTCAGATAGTAAGTGACTTGACAAGAAGAGAATTCGAGGTTTTGAGATTTTTGGCTCAAAAACCAGGACAAGTTGTGACTAGAGAAGCTTTGCTAGAAAAGGTATGGGGATATGAATATTATGGAGATATAAGAACAGTTGATGTTACTGTAAGAAGAATTAGAGAAAAAATTGAGAAGAACACATCAAACCCTAAAATTCTAGTAACAAAAAGAGGAGTAGGATATTATATAGCTAACAAATAGTGGAGGAGTAAATGAAGAATTATCAACTTAAATCAATATTAGCTTTCTTCATAATTGGTAGCATTGTTATTATTGGATTTGGGCTTGTTCTATCCGCACAATTTAATATATTTGGAACAAAGTTGATTTTAACAATGGTAATAGCCTTAGCGATACTTGGGCTTTTCTGTATTGCTATGGCTATTTTTACAGTAAAAAGAGTAATCGAGCCAATGTCGAAAATGTTAAAAGGTGCAGTCATATATGGAGAAACTGATATTACTAACAAAAATAGTAGTGAAATAGAGAATTTAATTACAGATTTAAAAACAAGTCTAATAGAAGCAAATAGCCAAAAAAGGCAGACTGACACTATATTAAAACACATGACCGACGGTGTCATTGCATTTGACATGAAAGGAAAAGTTACTTATATAAATCCGACAGCAATCCAAATGCTTGATTTAAAGGAAACAGACAGAACATTTGAGAAAATATTTTCAAAATATGATAATATAAATATGGAGAAAATAATTTATTTGGAAAGTTGGACTTCAACAGAAGTCAAGATTGAAAACGATAATGTATCAATGAACTTATTTTTCGTACCATTTAAGGACGAAATTAATAGACCAACAGGTGTAATGGTTGTTATACAAGATATTACAGAGCACGTTAGATTAGACGATATGAGAAAAGAATTCGTAGCAGATGTATCACATGAATTGAAAACTCCACTAACATCAATAAAAGGGTTTTCAGAGACATTACTTGAAGGAGATTGTGACAAGGAGACTGAAAAACATTTCTTAGGAATAATCAACGATAATGCTGAAAGGATGGAAAAACTAGTACAAGATTTGCTTATATTATCAAGATATGATAATAAGAGAGATCAAAGCAGAGTTACAGAATTTGATTTGGGTGAACTAGCAAAGAAATGTAGTGAGAAATTTGAAATAGAAGTCAAGAAAAGAAATCAAGATTTAGAATGCTTTGTAACAGCTGATGTACCACCAGTACAAGCAGACAAAGACGGAATAGAAAGAGTAATTATTAATATAATTAGTAATAGTGTAAAATATACTCCTGACGGCGGAAAAATATCCATTTATGTTGGATATGTACATAATGACGCATACGTGAAAATTAAGGATAGCGGAATAGGAATTCCAAAAGAAGATATTGATAAAATATTTGAAAGATTTTATAGAGTTGATAAAGCTAGATCAAGAAAGCTTGGTGGAACAGGTTTAGGTCTTTCAATAGCAAAAGAGATAATTGAACAAAATAAGGGAAGTATAAATGTAAAAAGTACGTTAGGAAAAGGTACAGAAGTTGTAATAAGAATACCAGTAAAAAAATAAAATTTAAAGGTTAAATAATCTCTAATAGTTAGGATTATTAATCAAAAATTATGCCTTCAAAGAAAGGAATTCTAAAAAAATGGGTAAAGACAAGAAAGAAATTGATGTTAATCAAGAGCAACCAATAGAAGTAAATGGTAAAACCAAAGCTGTAATAAAAGATATATTGGAGTGGGTATATTGTATAGTAATAGCGATAGTAATAGCAATACTTATAAAATATTTTTTAGGAACACCAACAGTTGTAAAACAAAGCTCAATGTATCCTACTTTAGAGCAATCTGATAGATTGATTTTGAGTAGAATTAATAGAACTATGAAAAAACTTCCAAATAGGGGAGATATCATAACTTTTGAAGCCCCAAGTGGAAGCGGAGATGTAGATATAGAAAATCCAATAGCCAAATATGAAAAAGAACCACAAGGTTGGTGGAATAAATTTGTATACTATGTATTGGAATTTGGAAAAACAAGCTATATAAAAAGAGTTATAGGGCTTCCAGGAGAGCACGTTGAGTTAAAAGATGAAAAAGTATATATAAATGGAGAAGAATTAGAAGAAAAATATTTGAGAGAAGGATTAAAAACACCAATAACAGGAGCATGTTATGATTTTGTCGTTCCTGACAACTGCGTGTTTGCAATGGGTGATAATAGGCCTGATTCAAAAGATTGTAGAGAATTTGGCTGTATTCCATTGGAAAAAATAGAAAGTAAGGTAGTATTAAGATTTTTCCCATTTAATAAATTTGGAAAAGTGGATTAATTACTGTAGTAAATTTAATGGGGTAAATTATTGATTAGAAAAATCAATAATCTAGGAAGATTAGATAATTAGAAAAATTAATAAATTAGGAAGATTAGATAATTAGAAAAATTAATAAATTAGGAAAATTAGATAATTAATAAAATTGGAAAAGCAGTAAATTAAGAAGATTAATAAATTAGTGGAGGAGAAGTTGTTCGAAGATATAATTGGAAATAATAAGGTAAAAGAATATTTAAAAACAATAATAGAAACTAAAAACATTTCTCATAGTTATATGTTTGTAGGCAAATCACGGCATTGGAAAGAAAATGCTAGCACGAGAATATGCAAAAAAGATAATGTGCTTAAATGATGAAAAATGCGATTCTTGTATAAAGTTTGATGCAGGTTCAAATCCGGATTATCAAGAAATACTGCCGGACGGCAAAACGTTAAAAATAGAACAAGTTAGAAAAATGCAAGAAAAAATTGCAGAAAAACCAATTATATCTACAAGGAAAGTATATGTTATAGATGATGCAGATTTAATGAGTGAAGAAGGGCAAAACTGCTTGCTAAAAACTTTAGAAGAACCACCTGAATATGCAGTAATAATTCTAATAGTATCAAATGAAAGTAAAATTTTAGCAACAATAAAATCAAGATGTGTAATAGTAAAATTTGAAAAATTATCAGATAGTGAAATCAAAACTATTATGCCAAATTTAGATTCAAATTTCATAAAAATATTAGAAGGAAGCTTAGAAAATGCACAACAATCTGAAGAAAAATTAGAACAATACAAATCATTAAATAAACTAGTAAATGTGATAGAAAATGGAAACAAAACACAGTTATTTATAGAAACAGATTTACTTTATGATAGTAAAGATGATATAATAAGTTTGCTAGAATATTTGAATATTATATTTTTCGAAAAAAGGTGGATAAACTGTGTGGAAATTGTGGAAAAGACTAAGAGAAAAATACTAGCAAATAACAATTATGATATGTGTATAGATTATCTGCTAATGCATTGTTATGAAGCGGTACACTCATCAAAATAATCAAACAGTTAAAGATAATTTATGCCATTAATACCAATTATTTATAAAGGTTTATAGGTAGCCTTCAAAAACCTAAATCTATTGAACAAGGAGTATATGGTTATTTAAGTTATTAAATACATCATACAAGTTAAAATGAATATAGTTGGGGTCAGATTTAAGAAACCAGGTAAAATATATTTCTTTGATGCAGATAATCATGAATTAAAACTAGGCGATAATGTAATTGTAGAAACAGTTATGGGAAAAGAACTTGGAGTAATTGCAGTAGCCAATAGACAAATAGATGAAAGTAAGCAAAAAGAACCTTTAAAAAAGATTCTAAAAATAGCAACTGAAGATGATTTAAAGCATCAACAAGAAAATGCAAAGAAGGAAAAAGAAGCATTAGAAACTTGCAGAAAAAAGGTAAAAGAACATAAATTGGAAATGGATGTTGTAGAAGCAAGATATTTGTTTGACAATTCAAAATTAATATTTTATTTTACAGCAGAAGGCAGAATAGATTTTAGAGATTTGGTAAAAGATTTAGCAGCAATATATAGGACAAGGATTGAGCTAAGACAAATTGGAGTAAGAGATCAAATAAAAAGATTAGGCGGAAATGGAATATGTGGAAGAGAATTATGTTGCTGTTCATTTCTAAATGACTTTGATTCAGTCTCAATAAAAATGGCAAAAGAACAAAATCTATCATTAAACACAGCAAAAATAACTGGTAATTGTGGAAGATTAATGTGTTGTTTAAAATATGAACAAAATGTATATGAAGATAAAATGAAAAAATTACCACACCTTGGAGCAATTGTCGAGACTGATGAAGGAGAAGGAGTAGTAGAAGGCGTAGAAGTATTAAGAGAATTGATAAAGGTCAAATTCAAAGATGAAGAAGGCAACAATTACTATAAAAAATATAATGCAAATGAAATAAAAATCATAAAAGATAATAGAAAAGATATTGCTGGGGACGACGAAGTTGACCCTGAAGAATTAAAAGAATTACAAAAAATAGAGCAAATGGATAAATACGATAAAAAGAACACCAGTGATGATGATATGTAAATAAATAAGATAAGAGTATTAGTTGCGACAATAAGCAAATGGCTATGATAAAAGCAACGAAAAATATGATAAAAAACATCAATGATGATGACATATAAATAAATATAGATGCGAAAGGTGGTGATAATATGGCATACAAGATTTCAGACAAGTGCGTACAATGTGGAGCATGTGCAGCATCATGCCCAGTACAATGCATATCTCAAGGAGATAGTCAATATGTAATTGATGCAGAAAAATGTATAGAGTGTGGAACATGCGCTGGGATATGTCCCGTAGGTGCACCTCAAAAAAATTAGATACATAAAAACATAATGCAATATTTAAATAATGGATTTATACTTAAGAAAAGTAAAAAACATAATTTAATATATTGCATTTTTGTTACTTATTCGCCTTATGTATGAAATTTGAAAGTGAAAAAAGAAAGGAAGGTATATTAAAGCAATTTTTAAAAGATTTAAAACAAGGAGATAAGGTTGAAAAATAATTACAATTTTCCAACTAGATTTGTGCCTTAGGAAGGAATGAGATAAAAAATGGAAAATAAAGAAGAAGTAAAACAAGAAATAAAAGAAAAATTAAAAGAAACAAAAACAAAAAATAAAGAATTCATAAATGAATTTAAGGAATTTGCATTAAGAGGAAATGTACTAGATTTAGCAGTTGGTGTGTTAATTGGAGGTGCATTTCAAAAAATAATTACATCACTTACAGATAATGTGATTTCTCCAATATTAGGATTATTTGGTGGAGTAAATTTCTCAGAATATAGTTGGAAAATAGGAAAGTTAAATTTAAGATATGGAAGTTTCCTTACAGATGTAATTAACTTTATTATAATGGCATTTGTCATTTTCTTAATAGTAAAATTTATGAACAAATTAGCTAAAATGGGACATAAAGAAGAAAAAGTTGTAGAAGAGATTACTACAAAAACTTGTCCACATTGTTACAGTGAAATTAACATCAAAGCTGATAGATGTCCGCATTGTACATCAAAATTAGAAAAAAGGTAAATATGGAGGATATTTACCTTTATTTATTTGTCATCTATAGATTGATTTTTACGAAAACATTTCCGAAAAAAACAAGCAAAGGGACAAAAAATAGGTAGCATACATATGCATTGCAAAATCAGCTTAATGATGCCCTTACTGAGGTTTACAAGGAGAAAGTCATTAATCAATTGACCAATTATTCCAAGTAAAATCATACCAAGCATCAAAATAATTACATCTTTAAGATGTGTAGTGACAAATAGCAATACAATTGCAACAAAAACTGTCATTATCATTGCAAAGAATATATACGGATGTATATATCCATAATGGATGCCATACCAAACACTCGCTATGAAAGCAAGAAAAAGTAACATATAGACAAAAACATTGTTTTTAAATTTCCTCACAATGATTGTCCTCCATTTTCTACAATTATTAATTGCATCCTCCACCTGCAATTATAATTGTATTATAACACAATAAGAATAATTTTTAAACTATGCTACCACCATTTACATGAATAATTTGACCTGTTACATATCTTGAATCATCAGATGCCAAATAAAGATAGGCAGGAGCAAGTTCAAAAGGTTGACCAGCGCGTTTTAATGGCACATCAGTTCCAAAAATCTCCACTTCAGATGCAGTGAAAGATGAAGGAATTAAAGGTGTCCATATTGGACCTGGAGCAACTGCATTTACACGTATTTTCTTATCTGCTAAAGAAAGTGAAAGTGATTTGGTAAAAACGGTAATTGCCCCTTTAGTAGATGAATAATCAATTAAATTCTTTTTTCCGTCAAAAGCTGTTATTGAAGTAGTATTTATTATGCTTGAATTTTCTTTTAAATGTGGAAGTACAGCTTTAGTCAAATAAAAGAAGGTATAAATGTTTGTTTCAAAGGTATCCTTAAGTTGATTACTCGATATATCTAATATACTATTTTGTGGAAATTGAACACCACAATTATTAATTAAAATATCAATTTTCCCAAAATTATTTAATGTTTTATCGGCAATATATTTAGACAATCCTTCATCTCTTAAATCGCCCGGAAACAATAGACATTTTCTACCTAAGCCTTCGATTATTTTCTTTGTTTCATTAGCATCTTCATGTTCATTATAATAGCTAATTGCAATATTAGCTCCTTCTTTTGCAAAAAGTACACTAACAGCTCTTCCAATTCCACTATCGCCACCTGAAATAACTAAGACCTTGTCTTTTAGTTTTCCACTTGGAACATAGTTCTGATTATCAAAAATTGGAAGAGGTTTCATTTTATATTCCATGCCAGGCTGAACATCTTGATGCTGTCTAGGAAAAGTAATTGGGATTTTCTCAGTCTCAGTTTTAAAGCCTATGTATGGAATTGCTGGATAATTCTGGTTAATTAAAATCGCCTCCTTCTGATAAATAAATATATTTATACCAGAAGGAAAATATTCTAAGAATTAAATATTAATTTTTGAATCTTTTTTCTTTTTACGATATAAAGTAATTTTTCTACCCATTACTTGCACTAATGTACAATTTGTTTTTTCAGCTAATTCATTTCCAATGTCCAAAGCAGTATCAGGAGAAGTCTCCAAAACGGTTAATTTAATAAGCTCACGAGCTTCTAAAGCATCGTCAACTTGTTTTATCAAATTATCATTTATACCTGATTTTCCAACTTGTAAAATTGAATCTATAGTATTAGCCAAACTTCTTAAATATGCTCTATCTTTGCTAGTCATAATTAATCTCATCCCTCCTTAAGGCACAAATCTAGTTGGAAAAGAATTAAATTTTGTAATTATTTTTCAACCTTAAACCTTCTTAGATTATTGTAACATATATTTTGAATTATGCCAAGAGACAGATGTTAGTATAAACTTTTAGTAGGAATTTTGAAAAAGAAAAAATATTGAAATTTATAG
>CANRBO010000047.1 GCA_947628885.1 uncultured Clostridia bacterium
AAAAAATAAAGGCTAGAGAGGAATAATTGACCTGAAAAAATAAAGGCTAAAGATGAATAATTGACTTGAAAAAATAAAGGCTAAAGATGAATAATTGACCTGAAAAAAGGCTAGAGAGGGATAATTAACTTGAAAAAATAAAGATTAAAAAAAATAATTGACTTAAAAAATAAAGGCTCGAAAGGAATAATTAACTTGAAAAAAATAAAGATAGAAGGTTTAGTGACAAAAATAATAGGAAGCGAAATTTATTATTATAAGAAGATTGATTCAACTCAAAAAGAAATTTGGAGAAGAATAGAAAACGGAAAAATAAAAAACGGAACAATCATAATCGCAGACGTACAAACGGAAGGAATAGGCACTCATGGAAGAACTTGGTATACATCACAAGAAGGAAATATTGCATTTTCATTTACATTTTTTCCAAACTGCAAAGCTGAAAGATTAGCAAATATAACTACTGAAATCGCAAAACAATTTGTTCAAATTTTATATGATTTTTATCAAATAAAAGTTGACATAAAAGAACCTAATGATTTAATTTTGCACAATAAAAAAATAGGTGGAATTTTAACAGAAACAAAATTGTGTGGAGAAAATGTAAAAGAAATTGTAATAGGAGTTGGGATCAACACAATAAAGAGAAAATTTGAAGAAGAGATTAAAGACACAGCGTCTTCAATTTACAAGGAGTGCAAAATAAAAGTTGACAGCAAAAGGATAATAAAAGAGTTCTGCAACAGATTTGAAAGATACTTAATAAAAGAACGAATAAACAATAATATATGATAAATAGAGCGACAGCAATGAAAGTAAGATGAATAAAGAAAGTTACAATAATAAAAAAAGGATTAATACAAAAGTTATAATAAAAAAAGATAAAAATAAAAAGAAAGCTAAGAAAGGAGAGTTTAATGAAAATTGGATTTTTGTTTCCTGGTCAGGGAGCCCAAACATTAGAAATGGGAAAAGATTTATATGACAGTTATTCAGAGTATAGAAAAGTATATGATAAAGTTACAGAATTGACTGGAATTGATATTGCAAAAATCACGTTTGGGGAACAAGATAATAAAGGAATAATTATAAACAAAAATGAAGAGACAAATAAAATTGAAGTCATAAATCAAAATGAAGAAACCAACAAAGCAGAAGTAATAGATAAAAATGAAGAAGAACATAAAAATCAAGAAAAAGAAAGAAACGAAGAAAAAGAGAAAGACGAGAAAAAGCTTAATGAAACTAAATACACTCAGCTTGCAATTTTAACAATGAGCTTGGCAATTTTAGAACTATTAAAAGAAAAAAATATAAAAGCAGATATTTCAATGGGACTAAGCTTAGGAGAATATTCAGCATTAATATATAGCAAAGTTCTTTCTTTTGAAGACGGTGTAAAAGTAGTTCAAAAAAGGGGCGAATTTATGCAAGAATTTTCTCCAAAGGGCACTTGGTCTATGGCAGCAATTATTGGTTTAGATGAAAAAATTTTAAAAGAAATATGCAATAGTATTGATACAGGTTTTGTCACTTTAGCTAATTTCAATTGCGTGGGACAAATTGCAATCTCAGGAGAAAAGGAAGCTGTAAATCAAGCTATGGAAAAGGCTAAAGAAGCAGGAGCTAAAAAAGTAGTTGAACTCAAAACATCAGGACCTTTTCATACTGAAAAATTAAAGCAAGCATCTGAAGCTTTACGAAAAGAGCTTGATAATGTTACATTTCATGAATTTGCTACACCAGTTATAAAAAATATTGACGGAAAAAAATATGAACAAAATGATGATATAAAAGATATTCTAGCAAAGCACATAATCAGCCCGGTAAGATTTAAAGAAAGTATTGAAACTATGCTAAATGAAGGAGTAGACACATTTGTCGAAATCGGACCGGGAAAGACTTTAACATCATTTGTTAAAAGAGCAAGTTCAAATGTAAAGCTTTACAATATAAATGACAAGATAAGTTTTGAGAGAACTGTTAATGAATTAAATAGTTAAACAAAATAAGATTGGAAAGGAAGAGTGTAAAAATGAAAAAAGTTGCATTAATTACAGGAGCTACAAGGGGAATAGGAAAAGAAATAGCCTTAACTCTTGCAGAAGAAGGATATGATATTGCATTAAATTATAGGAAAGAAAATGAAGAATTAGATAATGTAAAAAAAGAAATCGAGAATTTTAAAGTAAAATGTTTGCTTGTAAAAGGAGATGTATCAAATTATGAAGACTGTGAAAGCATGGTAAAGCAGACAATAGATGAGTTTGGTCAAATTGATGTGTTAGTAAATAATGCAGGAATAACCAAAGATACATTGCTTTTAAGGATGAAAAAAGAAGATTTTGAAAGTGTAATTGATGTAAACCTTTTAGGAACTTTTTACATGACAAAAAATGTAGCAAATTACATGATTAAGGCTAGAAATGGCAGAATTGTCAACATTTCATCAGTTGTTGGAGTGGCTGGAAACGCAGGTCAAAGCAATTATTCAGCATCAAAGGCAGGAATAATTGGTTTTACAAAAAGTATAGCAAAGGAACTTGCTAGCAGAAATATTTTAGTAAATGCGATAGCTCCGGGATATATTGAAACAGATATGACAAGCGTTTTAAGTGATAGTGTGAAAGAGAGTATAGTAAATAGTATTCCATTAGGAAAAGTAGGAAATGCAAAAGATGTTGCAAATGTTGTGAAATTTTTAGCATCTGACGAAAGCAGTTATATAACAGGTCAAGTTATACATGTAGACGGTGGTATGTTAATGTAATATTGTGATTAAATTAGAATTGAAAGGATAAAATTAAAATGGAAAGAAGAGTTGTAATTACAGGACTTGGAGCAGTTACTCCAATAGGAAATAATGTTGATGAGTTTTGGAAAAGCATTGAAGAGAATAAATGCGGAATTGACAAAATAACAGAAATTGATACAACTGATTTTAAAACAAAATTAGCAGCTGAAGTTAAAAATCTTAATGAAGAGCAATATTTTGATCAAAAGCAAATTAAAAGGTTAGATAAGGTTTCAAGACTAGCCATAATAGCAGCTAAAGAAGCATTGGACGATAGCAAAATAACAGAAGAAAATACTAATTTTAATAATGTCGGAATATTTGTAAGCTCAGGAATAGGTGGATTAAACACAATAGAAACTCAATGTACAATAAATTGTGAAAAAGGAAATAGAAGACTTTCGCCAATGTTTATACCAATGTCAATAGCAAATATGCCTGCTGCGAATATATCAATTGAGCTAGGCTTAAAAGGAGAATCAATATCAACTGTAACAGCATGTAGTTCATCAACAAATTCAATTGGAGAAGCTTATAGAACAATCAAAAATGGATATGAAGAAGTGATTTTTGCAGGTGGAAGTGAAGCGGCAATATGCAAAGTTGGAATAGCAGGATTTGAAAATATGAAGGCATTGTCTTTTTCAGAAGATAAAAACAGAGCATCAATACCATTTGACAAAGAAAGAAATGGTTTCGTAATGGGAGAAGGTGCAGGAGTAATCGTATTGGAAGAGTTAGAACATGCTTTAAAAAGAAATGCGAAAATTTATGCAGAAGTTGTTGGATATGGTTCAAGTTCAGACGCGTACCACATTACATCTCCTGAACCAACTGGAGAAGGCGGAGCAAGAGCAATGCAAAGAGCTTTAGATGATGCAAAAATTAAAATTACTGATATTGATTACATAAATGCACATGGAACATCAACATGTTTAAATGATTCAACAGAAACAAAAGCAATAAAGCATTTATTGAAAAATGCAAACGCAGAAGATATGAAGGAAAGTTTATTAGTAAGTTCAACTAAAAGTAATACAGGACATCTTTTAGGTGCAGCAGGTGTAGTGGAAGCAATCGCTTGTATTAAAGCAATTGAAAACTCGCTAGTGCCAGCAACTATTAATTACAAAGTAAAAGATGAAGAGTGTGATTTAAATGTTGTACCAAATAAAAACATTAATAAAGATTTAAAATATGTAATGTCCAATTCACTTGGATTTGGTGGACATAATGCAAGTATAATTTTGGCAAAATATGAAGAATAAAATTGTGAAAGAAAGGATATATTTGTAAAATAAATTTTATAAATAATTATTCGAGGAGAGATTAAAATGGAATATGAAAAAATTAAACAATTAATGGATGATATGGGGAATTCAAAACTTAGTTCAATAGATATTGAATTTCCAGACGGAATAAAAATAAAAATGGAAAAGAAGGAAAATACGATTATCAAAGAAGTATCAGGCATAGATGATGCAAAAAAACTAGAAGAAGTAAATTCAAAAAATGCAAAACAAGACTATGAATCTGAAGATACAGAGAATAAAAAAGCTGGAAATATAGTCAAAGCTCCAATGGTTGGAACATTTTATATTAAGCCTTCTCCAACAAGCGACCCTTATGTAGAAGTAGGAAGCCAAGTGCAAGAAGGAACCGTGTTATGCATTATTGAAGCAATGAAATTAATGAACGAAATTGAATCTGAATTCTCAGGAACAATTACAGAAATATATGTAAAAGACGGAGAACCAGTAGAATATGGAAAACCACTTTTTAGAATTGTGTAATTGGCAAAGAACACTTTCAGAAATATGTAATTGATTAAAAGCCTATAATTAGAGCATTTAAGAATTATTTGATTAACATATTATTTTAAGGTGCGAAAAAAGATAAAAAGAAAGGAGAAATTCGTATAACATTATACGAAGAATTGAAATGTTAAATAAAGAAGAAATAAAAAATATAATTCCACAAAGAGAGCCATTTTTATTTATAGATGAAGTGGAGAGTTATGTGCCAGGAGAAAGCACAGTTGCATACAAAAATGTAAATGCAGATGAGTGGTATTTTAAAGGGCATTTTCCTAATAACCCAATAATGCCAGGAGTGCTAATTACAGAAAGTTTGGCTCAAGCTGGGGCAATAGCCATTTTATCAATGAAAGAAAATAAAGGTAAAAATGCCTTATTTGGCGGAATAGATAAAATGAAGTTTAAGAAAATGGTTGTTCCAGGAGATAGACTAAAACTAGAAGTTAAAATTATCAAAAGAAAAGGACCAATTGGAGTTGGCGAAGCAATCGCAACTGTAAATGGAAATGTGGTAGCAAAGGGGGAACTTACTTTTGCAGTAGTGTAAGAGTTGAAAAATAATTACAATTTTGGCGTTGTAAAACTTCATTAGGAATATGAAAAGGAAGGAGAGAGATTAAAAATATATGAATAAGATTTTAGTAGCAAATCGTGGAGAAATTGCTGTTAGAATAATTAGAGCATGCAAAGAAATGAATATAAAAACTGTTGCTGTATATTCAGAAGCTGATAGAGATTCATTACATATAAGACTTGCAGATGAAGCAATATGTATTGGACCAGCAGAATCTATCAAAAGTTATTTAAATGTAAAAAACATACTAGAAGCAGCAAATATAACTGGAGCAGATAGTATTCATCCGGGCTTTGGATTCTTGTCAGAAAATAGTAATTTCGCCAAAATGTGTGAAGAATCAAATATTAAATTTATTGGACCGTCATACAAAGTCATAGAAGCTATGGGAAATAAATCTAATAGCAAAGAAACAATGAAAAAAGCAGGTATTCCAGTAATACCAGGTTCAAATGGTAGCGTAAAAGGATTGGCAGATTGTATCGAAATTGCTGAAAAGATAGGATATCCAGTTATGTTAAAAGCATCAAATGGCGGTGGCGGTAAAGGAATCAGAGTATGTCAAAGTAAAGAAGAACTTGAAGAAAATTATAAATTAGTTAGACAAGAAGCTAAAGCTGCATTTTTTGATGATGAAATTTATATTGAAAAATTTATCCAAAATCCTAGACACATAGAAGTTCAAATTTTAGCAGATGAATATGGAAACTCAGTATATTTAGGAGAAAGAGACTGCACAATACAAAGAAATCATCAAAAAGTATTAGAAGAAACTCCTTCTCCAATCATAGATAGCAAATTAAGAACAAAACTTGGAGATGCAGCGTTAAAAGCTGTAAAAGCTTCAGAATACACTAATGCAGGAACAATTGAATTTTTAGTAGACAAAGATAGAAATTTCTACTTTATGGAAATGAACACAAGGATTCAAGTAGAACATCCTATAACAGAAGAAAATACAGGAATTGACTTAATAAAAGAACAAATTAGGATAGCAGCAGGGGAAAGATTAAGATATAAGCAAAGAGAAATCGAATTCAAAGGACATACAATAGAGTGCAGAATAAATGCAGAAAATCCTGCTAAGAACTTTAGACCTTCTCCGGGTAAAATAACAGGATTAAATTTACCAGGTGGAAATGGCATAAGAGTCGATACAGCTATTTATGAAGGATATGTAATACCACCAAATTATGATTCGATGATAGCGAAAATTATAGCACATGGTGCTAATCGTAATGAAGCAATTGCTAAAATGAAACGAGCATTGGAAGAATTAGTCATTGAAGGAATAGATACAAATGTGGATTTCCTACTAAATATAATAAAAAATTTAGACTTTATTAGAGGAAACTACGACACATCATTTATTGAAAAGAATTCAACTAATTTATTGTGAGGTAAAAAAACATGATTGTTGATAAAATAAAGAAAAGAGAACATAACGCAGAATTGAAAAAAGACAGTAAAGTTGATATTCCAGTAGGCAAATGGACGAAATGTGAAAACTGTAAAGAAATAATATATAAAGAAAATCTTAAGGAAAATTTGGGAGTGTGCCCTATATGTGGACATTATTTTAGAATTTCTTGCAGGAAAAGATTGAGTCAAATCGCTGACGAAGGAAGTTTCAAAGAATTTCAATTAAATATTGATACAGTAAATCCGTTAAATCTGCCTGAATATCAGACTAAGTTAGATAATTTAAGGGAAAAGTTAAAATTAGATGAAGCTGTAAAATGCGGAACATGTACAATAGATAATATAGAAACTGTACTATGCATAATGGATAGTAATTTCTTTATGGGAAGCATGGGAAGTGTTGTAGGAGAAGAACTAACATATTCAATTGAATATGCCACTAAAAATAAATTACCTATTATCATTTTTTCATGCTCAGGCGGAGCAAGGATGCAAGAAGGAATTATTTCATTGATGCAAATGGCAAAAGTAACAGAAGCATTGTCAAAGCTAGACCAAAAAGGTGGACTATATATATCAGTTTTAACGGATCCAACTTACGGCGGAGTTACAGCAAGTTTTGCAACTTTGGGAGATATAATTTTATCAGAACCGGGAGCAATGATTGGATTTGCAGGACAAAGAGTAATAGAGCAAACAATAGGAGAAAAGTTGCCTGAAGGCTTTCAAACAGCAGAATTCATGTTAGAACATGGATTTGTTGATAAGATTGTAGAAAGAAAAGATATGAAGGAAACATTAGCACAATTGTTAAGATTAAATAAAAATTAAAGCATAATGACATAAGTAAAAAACTAATGTGAAATGAATCAATAAAATTAACAATAAAAAAATAAACGCATGAATAAACAATAAATTAACTAAGAATAGTAAAGAAAATTAAAGAAACAAAAAGGAAGTGAAAAAAATGAATTCGGCTTGGGAAAATGTTGAAATTGCAAGAAATCCGAATAGGAAAACAGCACTTGATTATATAGAAAAGATATTTGATGAATTTGTTGAATTGCATGGAGATAGATTATATAAAGATGATATGTCAACAGTATGTGGTTTAGCAAGGATAGGAGAACAGAATTTTACTATTATAGCTCAGCAAAAAGGTAGAAATACCAAAGAAAACATTGAAAGAAATTTTGGTATGCCAAATCCAGAAAGCTATAGAAAAGCAATCAGACTTATGAAACAGGCAGAAAAATTTAATAGACCTATTGTAACTTTTGTTGACACTAAAGGAGCGTATCCAGGAATTGGAGCAGAAGAAAGAGGTCAAGGAGAAGCAATTGCTAGGTCAATGTTTGAAATGGCAAAATTAGAAATACCAATCATAACCGTTGTAATAGGAGAAGGTTCAAGTGGTGGAGCACTTGCTATAAGTGTAGGAAATAAAATATTGATGCTTGAAAATGCAATATATTCAATACTTTCACCAGAAGGCTATGCAAGTATTTTGTGGAAAGATAGTTCAAGGGTTAAGGAAGCAGCTGAAAAAATGAAACTAACTGCAAAAGACTTGTACAATTTTAAAATAGTTGATAAAATAATCAAGGAAAATGATAATCAAGATAACAATTCTGAAAAGGATAATAGACAAGATGAAAATTCTAAAAAAGATGATAATGTAGGAAATGATAATTCAAAAAAAGACAAGAAAAATAACAAAGAAAATGATAGTAAAAGTAATAATGAACAAGACGAAAATTTTGAAAAGGTTTCAGAAGATTTGAAAAAAGAAATATTAAAAAATCTAAAAGAATTGCAAAAATTAAGTAAAAAAGAATTGGTAGAACAAAGATACCAAAAATTCAGAAAAATTGGAGAATTTAAAAATTACAAAAGTATAGCTTCAGAATAATTAAAGTAAAGATGATTGAAGCGGGAAAGGAATTTATTATGATATTAGAAGGAAAAAAAATATTAATAATGGGAATAAGAAATAAATGG
>CANRBO010000048.1 GCA_947628885.1 uncultured Clostridia bacterium
TAATTTCTACTCAAAAGGAACATTTAGCAATTGGGGAACAGATGTATCTGTATCGTATCTTGAAGATACTCAACAATACACAATGTCAGTACCAGCTAATAGTTCGCAATTTAGTGGATTATATTATACTGGAACAGATGCAGTGCTAAAAAAAGGACAAACATGCACAATAAGCTTTGAAGTATATGCAAATAGAGGATTGTGGATAGCAGTAAAATATCAAAATTCTGTAGTAGGACAAAGTAGAAAGGCAAACAATAGAGCAGATGCAAGTGGTGAAACAGGAGTAGAAAGTTTACCGATACCAGGTGGGGAGTGGGTAAGATTATCTTTCAACTATACAAATAAAAGTGATAATCCAATATATGATTATAGTATAATATCGGTAGAAGATACATCAACATTTGCATTTCTAATGTTTAGGAATATAAGATTTGAAGTAACAAATGCATTTGGAACTGTGAACGAACAGCAAGAAACATACGAGGTACAAAGTACATTTAAAAATTGGTTAAGTGCAGGAAAGACATATCAAGATCAACAAGAAGTATTGAATTTAACAGATCAAAATGGAAGTATAGTATATATGGATGCACAATGGGACGACTTTAAGTTTAATATACCTGAAATATATGCAGACGGCTATAGTTTTGTGGGTTGGTATGACTCAGAAGGAAATGAGATAGATCCTAGCAAACCATTGGAAGTTGATGAAGATAAAACAATAACAGCAGAATGGAAAGATAATAAACCGCCTGAAGTTGATATACAGGTAGTAAATACAACGACAAGTACCATAAGTACAGTAACAACAGTAGTTGATGAAGGCTCGGGTATGGTACCAAATAAAAGATATGTATATTACATAAAGCAACATGGTGCGCCTGATAGTAGTTATGAAGAAATAGATGCTGGAAATCAATCAGAATATACATTTACAGGTTTAAAAGCAAAAACACAGTATGATATAAAAGTAATAGTATATGAAGATTATGAAGGAAATAGTGGAACAGATTCAACTGTAGGTACAACAAAAGATTTGACAGGAACAATATATACAAAATCGCAAACTTGGGTACAAAATGAAAAAAATGAAGGAACACAAACAATAGTATTCGCAGCAAGAGATGTGACAGCAAATGACGTATATATAGAAACTAGTTTAAATTTAAATGGACCTTATGAAAGAGGAGATACACAGACAGGAGTAGAACATGGTAAACATGCATATGCAAGATTAACAGACGGAGTAAACATATTAGCAACTACAAGTGCATTAGCATGGGATAATCAAGCACCAAAAATAAATATAAGCAATACAACAGCATCAGGAGATACAATAGATAAAATAAGTATAACTATATATAGTGCATATGATAATGAAACAGGATTAGGAGAAAAGCCAGTATATGATTATTATTATAAATTGTCAACACTAACAACATGGACAAAAGCAATAAGTACATCAGAAAAAAATTATACATTTACAGGATTAAAACCAAATACATCTTATGACATAAGAGTAACCGTAAAAGATAGAGGTGTGCCACTTGAAGGAGAAGCTAGAGTGGAAGGAATACTAACATCATATAGTTATAAAATAAAATATAATGGAAATGATTCAACATCAGGAAGTATGGATGATACAACTGCTCTAAAAAATCAACCAGTAAAATTAAGTGCTAATAAATTTAAAAGGACAGGATTTACATATAAAGGTTGGTCAATAACTAAAAGTGATGCAAATAATATAACTCTTAATACAGATTTAGGCAGAATAATTAATTATAACGACCAAGATTATGTAATAGATATATCAACAAATGGAAATGATGTAACATTATATGCAGTATGGAGAGATGAAGAAAAACCAACTATAGACAGTGTGACTGTAGATTCATTTGATATTACGATAAGCGCAAGTGATACGGGAACTGGAGTATCAGGGTATATAATAAAAAAAGACACGACAACTCCAAAGTTAGCGGATACTGGATGGAAGAGTATAGAAGCAACCAATAACTTAGAAAAGGAAAAAATAAGTAGCCTAGAACAAAATACACAATATTATTTGTGGATAAGAGATAAAGCAGGGAATATAAGTAGTAGAAAAGGCATAAAAACAAAGAAAAAAACATATACAATAAAGTTTGACGGAAATGGTAATACTGGAGGATCGTTACCACCAAATAGAACAAAAGAACATGGTGTAGATATAACATTAGATGTAAAAAATAAACCAACTAAAACGGGATACACTTTTGGAGGTTGGGGTATATCAAAAACTTCAACTACATCAAAAATATTCAGTAATAAAGATAGTTATACATATAAAGAAGATAAAGATATTACTTATTATGCTATTTGGTCTAGATATGAAATGTGTTATGTAGGAAGTGGTAATAAAATTGATTATAGTAATATTATTGGATCATATAAATTTACTACTTCGGATTTTCTTTTAGTACCAAAGCAGGGTAAATCAAGTACAAAATCAGCTAGTACAAGTGGTAATTCATATAGTAGTGCGAGAAGCACAATGTTAATGAGATTAGGAGAACAATATACTGTTACTAAAGCTATAGATTATGATAAACATATATTTACTTCGAAAATGTCAACCAAAGTAACTTTTAAAACACAGTTATCTACTCAGAGTCCAACAAGTAAGGGATCAGGAAAAACACTTACATGGAAAGCTTCAGATCCGACAGCTGTAGCAACTTTATCTTATTCGTATGATTATGATGTTTATCTTTATTTTAAAAATGTAAATGGTTGCTATAATTCAATTAAAAATAGAAAAGCAGCAAAGAGATGTGTAGAAGGTACAGATTATGATGATGATAATCCTCTTGATGTTACTTCGATACCGGGATATAAAAATTTAACAAATAGTAATTTTATTGTCTGTGGTGATCCGTGGATTTATAATGATGTGACCTCATTGGGAGGACCTTGGAGCTGGAATGAAGAAAAAGAATATTGGACGGGAACATCATATGAAAAAGATATTGATAGTACACCACCATTAGATGATAAAGAGCCTAGTGATAAGACTGTATCTGCTGCGGTATACACTGAAGTTAAAATTGAAAAAAAATATAATAGTTCTACTGGAAAATTTACATATGAGGGTGGAAGACGAATAAGTGGAATAGGACATTCAGGATCACCTTATAACAGTGACTCTGACCATTATAATTCGCCGGGGATAACATTTGATACTGGTCTGATCTTTATCAGGTATTAAAAATTTTAATAAAGTAAAAAAACGTCAAGTGAAAAGTTAGAAGCAACTTTGTACAGGTAAATGCAATGTCAAAAAAATACACAAAATGAAAAATGCGTCAAGAGAAAAGCTAAACGCAACTTTGAAAAAGTAAAAGAAAATGCGTCAAGTGAAAAAGTAAATGCAATTCTGTAAAGAAATGTACATAAAACGAGGAAAAACTCTTGACAAAGTAGCTAAAACAAAGTATAATAAATAAGTGACGTAAGAAATGAGATAAAATAGATATTCTTATAGCATAAGGAGGGATAGATATGGCACAACCAAAAAGAAGATGGTCTAAAGCTAGAACACATTTAAAAAGATCAACATGGAAGCTAGAAAATAAGAATTTAGTAGAATGCCCACATTGCAAAAGTTTAATGATGCAACATAGAGTTTGCCCAAGTTGTGGATACTATAACGGAACAGAAGTTATAGCAAAAAAAGCTGAGTAATCTAAATAATTCAATATGAAGCTAAACATTAGTCGGTTAAATTATAATGCTGAATATTAATTGATTAAATTATAAAGCCAAATATTAAGCAATCAAATTATAAGATTAATAATTTAAAAGTAACCAAAATAAGAAAGAGGTGAATACGTTTATGAAGGAAGGAATACACCCTGAGTATCACGAAGCTACAATAACTTGTGCTTGTGGTAATGTAATAAAAACAAATTCAACTAAAGCAGATTTAAAAGTTGATGTATGCTCAAAATGTCATCCATTTTGGACAGGTAATTTAAGAAAAGAGACAACAGGTGGAAAAGCTGATAAATTTAAAAAGAAATATGGATTACAATAAATCTAAAATAGGCTCTGCAAGCATATTGTGTTGCAGGGCTTTAATTATATTTGTGCCTGAAAAAGAAAGGGATGAAGTTAAATGCAATCAGAAATAAAAAAATGGACAGAAAAAATAAAAGAATTAAATAATGGACAAATAAAAAAATATCATATTTTAACAATGGGTTGCCAGCTAAATGAAAATGATTCAGAGAAAATTGCGGGTATGTTAAATGACTCAGGATATGAGAAAACTGATAAAATTGAACAAGCTGATTTGATTATTTTTAATACATGTTGTGTACGAGAAAATGCTGAAGACAGACTTTTTGGAAAATTGGGAGAAGTGAAAAAATATAAAGAGCAAAAAGGCACAATTATAGCTATTGGTGGATGTATGATGCAAGAAAAGCACATAACTCAAAAATTAAAAGAAAGCTATAAATTTGTGGATATATTATTTGGAACGCACACATTAGAGCAATTTCCAAAAGATTTGTACGAAGCGATTAAAGAAAATAAAAAAATCGAAGATATAATAGATATTGACGGAGTGATTTATGAAGGCACACCAGTTTATAGAGAAGATAAGATAAAAGCATCAGTCGCAATAATGAACGGATGCAATAATTTCTGTACATATTGCATTGTTCCGTATGTTAGGGGAAGAGAAAGAAGTAGAAATCCACAAGATATTATAAATGAAGTATCTGACTTGGCAAAACAAGGTTATAAGGAAATAACATTATTGGGACAAAATGTGAATTCTTACCTTGTATATCAAAAAGAACAAGGACTTAATGTTGATTTTAAAGTGGTTTTAAATTTGGAAAGCAATGAAGGTATGACAAATGCTAAATTTGAAAACAATAAAAATATTATAGATGCTAAAGCTGAAAACAGCAAATGTATGACAGATACTAAATTTGAAAACAGTAAAAATATTATAAATGCTAAAGAAGAAAATCACGAACACAAGTCAGAAGAAATGATAGTAAACTCGTTTGCAACACTTTTAAGAGCACTTGATAAAATTGAAGGAATAGAAAGGATAAGATTCATCTCCCCACATCCAAAAGATTTTACAGATGATGTAATTGACGCCATAAGGGACTCAAAGCATATATGCAAATTAATCCATTTGCCACTCCAATCAGGAAGCACAAATATCTTAAAAGCAATGAATAGAAAATATACAAAAGAAAGTTATTTAGAATTAGCAAATAAAATAAGAGAAAAAATCCCAAACATAGCTTTTTCAACAGACATAATTGTAGGCTTCCCAGGAGAGACAGAAAAAGAATTTGAAGACACTTTGGACGTAGTGAAAAAAGTCAATTTTGAGCAAGTTTTCATGTTTATTTATTCAAGAAGAGTAGGCACAGTAGCAGACAAAATGGAAAATCAAATTCCGGAAGAGATAAAACATGAAAGATTTGATAGATTAAAACAATTAGTAGAAAATCAAATAGCAATACAAAATAAGAATTATGTTGGAAAAGAAGTAGAAATTTTAGTAGAAGGAGAAAGTAAAAATAATAAAAATATTTTAACAGGAAGAACTGAATCCAATAAAATAGTGAATTTTGAGGGGACAAAAGATTTAATAGGAAAAGTAATAAAATTGAAAATTGTTTCGGAGCATCTGTGGTATTTAAAGGGAATTTATGATAATATGTAAGTTGAAAAATTAGATAGTCTACATAATTTGTAAAAACTTAGTACGGAGCGTACTACAAGCAATATAATATTATAATAGATTACCAAAAAAAGGAGATAACTATAAAATGGACGAAAATGAAGTTAAAACAGATGCAAAAGAAACGAATCAAAATGTAGATTTTGAAAAGTTTTCCCCAATGATGCAACACTATCTTGAAACAAAAGAAAAATATAAAGACTGTGTATTATTTTATAGACTGGGCGACTTTTATGAGTTGTTTTTTGATGATGCAATCAACATTTCTAGGGAACTTGAACTTACTTTAACTGGCAAAAATTGCGGACAAGAAGAAAGGGCGCCAATGTGTGGAGTTCCATTTCATGCAGCAGATATATACATAAACAGATTAATTGAAAAAGGCTACAAAGTAGCAATATGTGAGCAACTTGAAGATCCAAAGTTTGCAAAAGGCATGGTAAAAAGAGATGTCATAAAAGTTGTTACTCCGGGAACTGTCCTTGATGAAAATGTATTAGAAGAAAAGAAAAATAATTTTATAATGAGTATTTATAAAGAAGGCTTGTTTTTCGGATTAGCAATCTGTGATATTTCAACAGGTGATTTTTACACAACTGAAATACGAGAAGAAAATAATTTTGAAAAATTACTAGACGAAATCTCAAGATATAATCCTTCAGAAATATTGGTAAATACTATGTTAGATGAATCAGAAGAAGAAATGAAAATTATAAGACAAAGATTTAATAGTTTTATCTCAGTTAAGCAAAATGATATATTTTCACAAGATGCAAAAGATATAATGGCAGTTTTTGATATAATAGATAAAAATAATCAAGAATATAAAAATTTTGAAAAAAAAGTTTTATCAGTTGCATCTATAAATGCGTTGATGTATTATATAGTTGAGACTCAAAAAGAAAGACCAGAAAATTTAAATAAAATAGTTGTATATGAAGCAACAAAATATATGGCATTAGATGTAAATGCTAGAAGAAACTTAGAATTAACAGAAAAGCTTAGAGACAAAACAAAAAAAGGCACTCTATTGTGGGTGCTAGATAAGACATCAACATCAATGGGCGGAAGGCTTTTGAGAAGGTGGATAAACGATCCATTAATAGACGTAGCAGATATAAATAGTAGATTAGGAGCTGTTGAAGAGCTTAAAGATAATGATATTCTAAGAGATGACATAACTAATTCTTTAAAAAATGTGTATGATATTGAAAGACTATCTAGCAAAATATCTTATGGAAGTGCAAATGCAAGAGATTTGATTTCTCTAAAAAACTCTATTTCACAACTTCCAGACTTAAAAGCAACATTGTCATCAACAAAATCAGATTTGCTAAAAAATTTGTATAGAGACCTAGACACTTTAGACGACATATATCAATTAATCAATATCTCAATTATTGATGATCCACCAGTTACAATAAAAGAAGGTGGAATAATCAAAAAAGGCTATAATGAAGAAGTTGACAGATTGACTGACATGACAGCAAACGGCAAAAAATTCCTTTTAGAGTTAGAGACAAAAGAAAGAGAAGCAACAGGAATAAGAACTCTAAGAGTTGGATATAATAAAGTATTTGGATACTATTTAGAAGTAAGTAAATCATTTATAAAAATGGTACCACAAGACAGATATATCAGAAAACAAACATTAACTAATGGAGAAAGATATGTAACAGAAGAGCTTAAAAACTTAGAAAATCAAATACTAGGAGCACAAGATAGAGTAGTAAATCTTGAATACGAAATCTTTTCAAACATTAGGCAAGAAATTGAAAGAAATATAAAAAGAGTACAAACAGCAGCAAATATAGTATCTAAAATAGATGTATTATGCTCATTTGCAATAGTAGCAAAAAATCAAAATTATTGTAAACCAGTTGTAGATAATTCAGATATTATTGAAATAAAAGAAGGAAGACACCCAGTTATAGAGAAAATATTAGATATGGGAGCATTTGTTCAAAATGATTCATATTTGGATTGCTCAGATAATAGATTAAATATTATAACAGGACCAAATATGGCTGGTAAATCAACATATATGAGACAAGTAGCATTAATCACTCTAATGGCACAAATTGGTTGTTTTGTACCAGCAATGGAAGCACATATTGGAGTAGTAGATAAAATATTCACAAGAGTTGGAGCATCAGACGATTTAAGCATGGGAGAAAGTACTTTCATGGTAGAAATGATGGAGGTATCAAGCATTTTAAATAATGCAACATCAAAAAGTTTGGTAATACTCGACGAAATCGGAAGGGGAACTTCAACTTATGACGGTATGTCAATAGCATGGGCTGTAGCAGAATATATATCTAAAATAAAAGCAAAAACTTTATTCGCAACACATTATCATGAATTAACAAAACTAGAAGGCGTACTAAAAGGAACCAAGAATTACCATGTAGCTGTAAAAGAAAGAGGAGAAGATGTAATCTTTTTAAGAAAAATCTTAGAAGGCGGAACAGACGAAAGTTATGGCGTGCATGTTGCAAAATTAGCAGGAGTACCAAAAGATGTAACAAATAGAGCAAACGACATTTTAAAAACAATAGAAAGAAAAAGCGTGCTAAAAGAAACCAATATGACCAAATCAGAAAGACAAGAAGAACAAGGACAATTGAGTATGTTTAACTATAAGCTAGCAGAAATAGCCCATGAACTAGATAAGATTAAGCTAGAAGAAGTTACACCAATAGATGCGCTTAATATTTTGTCTA
>CANRBO010000049.1 GCA_947628885.1 uncultured Clostridia bacterium
AATCTGTACCTGCTTTTAACATTTCTAGACCATATTCTTCTGCATTTATTTCAGCTATTTTTTCTAGCTCGCTGTATGCTTCTCTGTCTTTATCTGTACATGTTGGAGATTTCAATAATAATGTATCTGATATAATTGCACTCAACATTAATTTTGCAGATACTTTATCTATCTCAATATTTTCTCTTTTAAATATTTCAAAAAGAACTGTTGAAGTACATCCATAAGGCTTTGCCATATAATATAGTGGATATACTGTTTCAAATGCTGCTATTCTATGATGATCTATAACACCTATTATTTCTGCTTTTTCTCTTCCGTCTATACTTTGCTCTTTTTCATTATGGTCAACTAATATAATTTTTTGACCTTCTTCTATTTCTGATATTTTTTTAGGAACTTCTATACCCAAATAATTAAAAACATATTCTGTTTCCTTATTTAAATCTCCTAATCTTACAGCCTCTGCATCTAATCCATAATGCTTAGCCAATTTTTCTGTTACTACACTAGAACATATTGAATCCGTGTCCGGACTTTTGTGTCCAAAAATTAATATTTTTTCCATTTATTTTCTTCCCTTTCTTTTTATATTCTTAACAATTATACCTTTAAAATATCGTATTGTCAAATGTGATTTTATTTCAAAATCTTTGTACTTAACTTCTCACCTAATGCTTTGAAATATTGTATTTCCTTGGCAAAGTTGCATTTAACTTTTTTGCTCTTGTAATAGTAACCTTTAGCAACAAGTTACCATAAAATATATTAGACTTAATTAGGAGGAATAAAATGTATAGATACAAAAATCGTACCAATTGTCCTTGTATGAATAATAATTCAAATCAAGTGATTACTTTAAGCAATATTCAAAACAATGACAAAGATGATAAATGCGCTTGTGGCTTTAATGACCCATCTGCATTTCCTGAAAACTATATGTATGGTCAAAGTTATGTGCCAATTCAATATATCGACACTACTTTCAAACCAACAATAGCTTTAAAAATGGGCAGTCTTTACCCTGAACTTGTTAGTCCTTATGAACCAGGTCAAGGCATGGCTGAAATAGAATATTTAAGAAATGCAACTATGAACGAAGGGAGATGTCCAAATGCCTTATAATTGCGTTATAAATCAAGATGATAATTTATCAAAAGCAGAATTAATGAATTTAATTCAAAGTTATGCTTTTGCTGTAAATGATTTAACATTATATTTAGACACTCATAAAGATGATGAAAAAGCTCTACAACTTCACAATCAATATACTAGAGAGCTTAGAAACTATATGAATAGTTATGAGAAAAAATATGGACCTCTTACAATGTACTGTCCATGCAATAGTTGGAGATGGATTGCTAATCCATGGCCTTGGGAAGGAGGAAATAATTAGATATGTGGACTTACAACAAAATGCTTCAGTATCCAATAAATATAAAACAAAAGGATCCAAGACTTGCTAAATGGATAATTTCGCAATATGGTGGTCCTGACGGCGAACTTGCAGCTTCACTTCGATATTTATCTCAAAGATTTGGCATGCCTGATACTAGGTCAAAAGCTGTTTTAAATGATATTGGAACTGAAGAGTTAGCGCACCTAGAAATGGTTGGAACTATAGTTCATCAACTTACTAAAGATGCTTCAATTGAAGAGATTGAAAAAGCAGGTTTAGGTGATTATTACACAGACCACGGAGTTGATGTATATCCAAGTTCTGCTTCTGGAGTACCTTTCACAGCTGCCTATATCGCTGCAAAAAGCGACCCTATTGCTAATCTTCAAGAAGATTTAGCAGCAGAGCAAAAAGCTAGAGCAACCTACGAAAAATTAATAGATTTGTCAAGAGACAATCCTGATGTAGTTGATGCTCTTAGATATTTAAGGCAAAGAGAAATCGTTCATTTCCAAAGATTTGGAGAAACTTTGAGAGGTGTTCAAGATTTGTTAATGCAAAAAAGATGCTTCATGATGAACGACGGAACTTCTAATGCTAAACTTTTAACTCCTTGCAATGCAGAAGCTAAGAGCGAAAATAATGATTAGAATTTATTGAACATTAGGTTAGAAACGAGCCTTTAGTTTAACTATAAACGAGTTTTCTGAAAAATTGGGGGGTACTTATAAAAGTATCCCCTATATTTTTACAATTCCACCCATAGTTTTATTTATTGGACATTTACTTAAAGGAACTATCTTATCTCCACCTGCGATAACGATTGTATCGCCCTTTTCAATGATTCCTTTTTCTTTTAATTTTTCAATTCCTTCTTCTATAGTTTTGTTTATAGTTTCTTTTCCTTCTATATATATTGGCGTTACGTTCCAAACTAGAGCTAATTGATTAAATGTTTTTCTATTATCTGTTATCGCTATTATTGGGCATTCAGGTCCAAGTCCTGATAGATTTCTTGCAGAATCGCCTGTATGTGTATAAACTACTATTGCATCTGCTTTCATGTTTTTGGCTGCAATACAATTAGCATAAGCTACATTTTGTGCTACAGTTTTTAGTTCTATATTTTCATTTTCATCAAATCTTTTCCAATATGCTATATCTGGTTCTACTCTTTTTGCAATTTTATCCATTGTTTTTACACACTCTACTGGATATTCTCCTAATGCGCACTCTCCTGAAAGCATTATTGCTCCTGTTCTATCATATATAGCATTTGCGACGTCACTTGCTTCTGCTCTTGTTGGAAGTGGTTGATGTGTCATTGATTCAAGCATTTGAGTTGCTGTTATTGCTACTTTTCCTTCTTTATTACATGCTTTGATAATCTTCTTTTGCATTATTGGTGGCTCCGTGAAATCAGTTTCTGTTGCTAAGTCTCCACGTGCAATCATTTGTCCGTCTGCTAGATTGATGATTGTATTCATGTTTTGTACACCTTCAACATTTTCTATTTTTGTGATTATTTTAATATCTTTTCCACCGTTTTCGTCCAAAACTTGTCTAACTTGCATTATGTCATCTTTATTTCTAGCAAATGAAATTGCGACATAGTCATACTCATGTTCACATGCTGTTTTCAAGTCATTTATATCTTTTTCTTTTAATGCTGGTAATCTTACCATTGTTCCTGGTAAATTTATTGTTTTTCTACTTCCTAAACCATTTCCGTGTACAACTGTACATATTATATCTTTATTTACTATTTCATCAACAACTAATTCTATTGCTCCGTCGTCTATTAAAATCTGAGAACCTGGTTGTACATCATTATACAAATCTTTATATGAAACTGATACTCTATCTTTATTTCCAATTATATCTTCATTTACTAATGCAAATTTTTGACCGTCTTCTAATTGAATTTTTTCATCTCCAGTTTCAATTTTTCCTGTCCTTATTTCAGGTCCTTGCATATCTAGCAATAGAGCTATCGGAATATCTAACTCTTCCCTTAATCTTATTATTTCTTCTGTTTTTTCTTTTTGTTCTTCCCAACTTCCATGTGAATAATTAATTCTTGTAACATTTAATCCTGCTTCAAATAATTCTTTAAGTTTTGTTTCACTGGCTGGACCAATTGTTCCTACTATTTTTGTTTTTCTAATATTTTTGTTCATTTTTTTCTTCCTTTCCTTTCTAATCTAAGGCATAAATCCAGTTGGAAAATTTAATTCTTTTTCAACTATTTGTTTTGTGTCGATTTTCAACGCACAAAAATAATTATATCATTATATTATACTAATTTCAACTATTTTAGTCACATTTATACTAAAATTTTTATAGAATTGCATTTATTTTTTCACTTGACCCAAATTTTCTTTTCGTAATATTTTCTTTTAAAAGTATTATCTTATAACTAAAATTTTTATAAATATTTTAACTAGCATAAATGTAATTTTTTATATAATTTGGATTTTTACCAACCAAGGCATTAGCAACTATTCACTAATCCATTTTATTAAATCTAAATTCGTGCTATCTAAAATCATATTGTTTTTAGGAATTACCCTAAATGTATAGCCATAGTCTCCACCAGTTTTTAATTCAATTTTTGCTGAATATTTATATTTATTTTTTTCTTTTTCTTTGCTCTTTTCTAATTCCATTGTTGTTATTTGTATATCGTCAACCACGCCTTGTTCAGTTATTTTTCCATAATATACTTGTACTTCAATGTCGCTTTCTTTTATTAAATCATTTGGTAGTTCAACATAACACTCAACATTTATTTTATTTCCAGCGTCTACAGTTATATCATTATAATTTGATTCGCTTTGAATTAATTTTATATTTTTCCATTGTTTTGATACAACATTTTTCCACTCTTCAAATTCAATTACATTTTGCAAATCCTGATAATACTCTTTTCCTAAATTGCATACTGGCATATATATTTTTTGCAAATAATCTTGTAACATCCTTGCTGTGCTGAATTTCCATGCATTTGAAACAATGCTATTCTTCATCATCTTTAGCCACTCATCAGAATATCCTTTTTCATTTTTTGAATAATACATTGGAATTATCCTGTTTTCTAGGGTATTATATAGGCTTTTTGCATCTTCTTCGTCTTGTTCTTCATAGCTTTGATATTTTGTATTAGAGCCTATTGCCCAGCCATTTTTTTGATTATATGCTTCTGCCCACCAACCGTCTAACACGCTAAAATTAATTACTCCATTGATTGCTGCTTTTTGTCCTGATGTTCCTGAAGCTTCTAGTGGTCTTCTTGGGTTATTAAGCCATACATCTACTCCTGATACTAAATATCTTGACATGCCTATATTATAATTTTCAAGTATAAATATTTTCCCTTTGAATTGTGGTTTCAAAGACAATTCATGAATATATCTAATTAGTTCTTGTCCTTCTTTATCTTGTGGGTGAGCTTTGCCTGCAAATATTATTTGTATTGGCATATTTTTTTGATTAAATATTTTTGTAATTCTCTCTAAGTCTCTAAATATTAATGTTGCTCTTTTATATGTAGCAAATCTTCTTGCAAATCCTATTGTTAAAACATTTTCATCTAATTGTCCAACTAATTCGTCAATTTGTTCATAAGAATAATTGCATCTTCTAAGTCTTTCAATGCTTGAATCTTTAACCATTTTTAAAAGTTTTTTCTTTCTTGATTGATGTACTTCCCATAATTTTTCATCAGGTATTTTGTAGATATCTTGCCATATTTCTTCTTCTTGAATATTGTCTTGCCAATATGGTCTTAGATATTCATTAAACAAATCTTTTACTGTTGGTGCAAGCCATGAACAAGTATGTACACCGTTCGTTACATGATCTATTGGAGTTTCATTTGCTGGAATATTTGGCCATATATCTCCAAACAATTCTCTTGAAACTGAACCATGCAATTTACTTACTCCATTTTTTCTTGCAGCAATTTTTAATGCTAATATTCCCATATTAAAAGTAGCTTTTTCTTTGTCATCAGGTTTCATACCAAGCTTTAAAAATGCGTCTTTTGTTATGCCAAGTTTTGTCCAATATTTATCAAAATATTTTTCAACCAAACTTACAGGGAATATGTCATTTCCTGCTGGTACTGGGGTATGTGTAGTAAATACGGTTTTACTCGTTACTATATCTTTTGCTATGTCAAATGAAACTTCTTTTTCTTTTATGATGTTATTTATTAATTCAAGAGTTAGAAATGCAGAGTGACCTTCGTTCATGTGATATACATTTGGATTTAGTCCTAATTCTTTAATTAGCTTCACACCGCCTATTCCAAGAACTATCTCTTGTTGAATACGCATTTCTTGATCTCCACCGTAAAGTGTAGTCGTTATATTTTTGTATTCTTCAATATTATCTTCTATATCAGAATCCATTAGATATAATTCTACTCTTCCAACATCTAATTTCCAAACTTTTAAATTTAATTTTTTTAGTGGCATTTTTATTGATATTATTATATCTTCGCCGTTTTTGTCTTTTACTGGTTTTAAAGGCAAATAATTCAAATCAATGTCTCTATATAAAGTTTCTTGACAGCCTTTTTCATCTATTTTTTGATTAAAATAGCCATGCTTATAAAGGAGCCCAATTCCTATTAATGGAATTCCCATATCACTTGCTGATTTCAAATGGTCTCCTGATAATATTCCTAAACCTCCAGCATATATTGGAGCTGTTTCATCAAGTCCATATTCTGCTGAAAAATATGCAATTAAATCTTCCTTATTTTCCGGATAATTTTTTCCAAACCATGTTGATTTAGAATCCATATAATCTTCAAAGTTTTTTACAACTTCATCATATTGACGTAAAAATTCGGCATCATTTACTGATTGCTCTAATTTTTCTTGTGATACAAATTTTAAGAATTTTACGGGACTTTTCTCGCATTTTTCCCATAAATCAATATCCATGTTTTTGAATAATCTTAATAACTCTGTGTTCCATGACCACCACATATTATATGACATATCATATAATTTTTCTATTCTTTTTGGTAATTGTGGTCTTACGGTAATTTTATTAAATATGTAAGACATACTCTCCTCCTTTGTAAATCAATTACTTTTGTGTTTTTTAATTTATTTTTATCAAATATATTATCTCTTAATGCAAAATTTTTGTCAACGTTAAATTTAAAAAAATTATATTTTCATTGCCCTTAAAGAATTTAATACTGCTATTAAAGTAACTCCAACATCTGCGAAAACTGCTAACCACATTTCTGCCATACCCATTGCACTTAACACTAATATTAGTATTTTTATTAGAATAGCAAATGCAATATTTTGTTTTGCAATTTTTATTGTACGCTTAGATATCTCTATTGCTTTAGGAATCTTTGACAATTCATCTGTCATTATTACTACATCAGCTGCTTCCATTGCAGCATCTGAGCCCAATCCACCCATTGCGATTCCTACATCTACTGTTGTTAAAACTGGACTGTCATTTACTCCGTCTCCTACAAATGCAATTTTATTTTCTGAGTTATTTTTTATTAATTTTTTGGTTTCATTTATTTTGTCTGCTGGTAAAAGCTCGGCATATATTTCATTAATGCCTAACTCCTTTCCTACTCTTGTTGCTTCTTCCTTTTTGTCTCCTGTAAGCATTATAATTTTATGTATACCAATCTTTTTTAACTCTTCAATTGCAGCCTTAGTATCTGATTTTATTTCATCCGAAATGATAATTTTTCCAACATATTCATTTTCTACTGCAATGTATATAACTGTTCCGTATTCTTCTTCATTTATTTCTGTCTCTTCATTATTTGCTTCTTTGTTTTTTACTTTTGTCTCTTCTTCTAATGTTTCTTTTAATAATACGATGTTTCCTATTACTACTTTTTTGTTGTCAATGGCACATTTTATACCTTTTCCCGGTATTTCTTCCAAATCGCTTATTCTGTTTATGTCAACTTTTTTGTTATATAATTTTTTTATAGAAGTAGCTATTGGATGATTTGAAAAATGTTCTGCCAAGGCTACATACTCAATAAGTTGCTCCTTGCTTATATCTTCAGGGATTATTTCTTGAACTTCAAATTTTCCTTTTGTTAGAGTTCCGGTTTTATCAAAAGCAATTGTATCTACTCGTGCAAGAGAATCCATGTAACTGCTTCCTTTTATTAATATTCCATGCTTTGACGCACAACCTATTCCACCAAAAAAGCTAAGTGGCACGGAAATGACTAATGCACAAGGGCATGAAATAACTAAAAATGTTAAAGCTCTATATATCCACTCATATAGAGTATTCGTTTTTGTTAGTGTCCCAAATGCTAATATACATATTGCTAATATTATTACAATTGGTGTATAGATTTTAGAAAATTTAGTAATAAATTTTTCTGTACTTGCCTTTTTATCCACAGCATTTTCAACTAATTCTAATATTTTAGATACTGTTGATTCTGCATATTTTTTTGTTACTTTTACCGTAATAATTCCTTGCATGTTTATAGAACCACTAAGTACTGCATCATTTTTTGCAACACTTACTGGATTGCTCTCTCCTGTCAAACTTGATGTATCAATCATTGACTTTCCTTCAATAACAATACCGTCTAAAGGAATTTTTTCTCCGGGTTTTATAATAATCTCATCATTTATCTGCACATCTTCAGGATTTTTCTTTGCAATAGTCCCATTTGGCATCTTAACATTTGCAAAATCAGGCTTAATGTTCATTAATTCTGTAATTGACTTTTTAGATTTTTCTTCACCTATCTTTTCAAATAGATTATCTAGACTTACATCTTCTTTTTCTTTGCGTGGAGATGGTGATTTTATTTCAGTTAAAGACTTTATTTCGCTATATGAAAACTTTGTTTTCTTTAGTTATCAGGGAAACCACGGTGTTGGTTATTGTAAAGAATTGACCTTGAGCGATGATCCTTCACTAGTTATTTAC
>CANRBO010000050.1 GCA_947628885.1 uncultured Clostridia bacterium
GTATGATAGCACCGCTCTAGCTTCCAACCGGAGCGTCAGCGCAGGGCGTTTGAAGCAAATTACATCTATAAATGCCGCATGGCATTATGGAATTTGCGACAGTAAGGTGCAAAAGACTATAATATTTTTAAGAATTACAAATTATAATTATCATTGCAATATTTTAACTAATTTTGAAAATATTATAGTATGATAGCACCGCTCTAGCTTCCAACCGGAGCGTCAGCGCAGGGCGTTTGAAGCAAATTACATCTATAAATGCCGTATGGCATTAGTACAAATATATAACATTAGCAAGATATAAAATCTAAAACTGTTCCATACACATAAAAACTACCTACTACAAATGTAACTCTATCTTGATATTTTTCTTTGACAATTTTTAGTGCTTCTTCTAATTCCATAGCATATAAATTCGTGTTATTAGTATATTTTTGTGCTGTTTTTAATAGTGTTTCTTTTTCTACATATCTTTCTTTATCATTTCCGTCTGTGAAAATAAATACTGAATTCTCATCTTTTTCGAGTTCTTTTATCATTGAGTCATAATCTTTGGTTTTTAATATCGAAATTATGTATACTTTTTTATCTTTTTTATAATACATTTCCATACTATTTAAAAAATTTTCTATTGCTGGTTTATTGTGTGCTCCGTCAAATATTATTAATGGTTCCTTACTTATAGTTTCAAATCTACCTTTATGTATTACTGTTTTCAAGCCTTCTCGTAATGCCTGTTCTGATATATCATAAGACATTTTTCTAAGTATTTCTACCGCTTCTATACAAATACTTGCGTTTCCTATTTGTTTTATGCCTTTTAAATTTACCAACATTTCTTTATGATTTTTGTAATCAAATGTTTGAAATTCATTATTATATGAATAATTTGATATATCTTCTTTTTCTATTAAATGTAATTTATTATTCTTTTCTTCACAAGTTTGTTTAATTACATTATTCACTTCTTCTTCATTTTGCTTTATGAATATTGTTTGTGAGTTTTGTTTTATAATGCCAGCTTTTTGGATTGCTATCTCTTCTAAAGTATTACCTAAAATTTGAATATGGTCATATCCAATGCTTGTAATAATTGATATTAGTGGTTTTACCACATTAGTACAATCATATAGTCCACCTAGGCCTGTTTCTAAAACTACAAAGTCGCAATCATTTTCATAAAAATATAAAATTGCCATTGTAGTTTCTAATTCAAATAATGTTATTTTATTGTCATTTACACTATTATAATATTGAATTTTTGGATCTATCTTTTTTATTAGTTCTTCCATTTCTGCATCACTAATATCTTTATTGTTTACGCTTATTCTTTCGTTATATTTTACCAAATGCGGACTTAAAAATTTTCCCACTTTATAGCCTGCTTTTATCAATATATTTGTTAGCATTTCTGTACAGCTACCTTTACCATTAGTTCCTGCTATATGAATTATTTTCATATCTTTTTCCGGGTGTGAGAATTCGTCCATAAAATATTCCATTGCCTTTAATGTTGGGTTCTTAGTTCCTTTATAATAATTTGATAAATATTTTTCTATATCCATTTTTACATTTATTCCTTCTTGACAATAATTTTTTATAATATTCTTATGTATTAGCTTTCTTGCTTTTAATATTTTATCTTCCTAATATGTGTTTTCTTGTTATTTCTAGCAAACCTAATTTAGTAAATTCGAGCACTTGAACTTTTGACCTATCTTTCTTTGTTGCTTGTTGCATTTTTTCTTTAATTTTAATTCTGTCTTCTTCTTTTTCCATGTCAATATAATCAATTATAATAATCCCGCCGATATCTCTTAATCTTATTTGTTTTGCGATTTCTTCTGTTGCTTCTATATTTACCTTTAAGATTGTGTCTTCTAATTTGCAGTTTCCTGTGAATTTTCCTGAATTTACATCAATTGCAGTTAAAGCTTCACATTTATCAATTGTTATAAATCCACCACATTTTAACCAAACTTTTCTTGGCATTTCTGATAAATCTTTTATTGGCTTTACATTTATTTTCAAATTTTCTTGTAATACCTCTAAAAGATATTTTTTTGTTTCTTCTGAGTCAGCATAAATATCTGATCCCATTGGATTGAAATCTCTTATAAGTTTTCCTATTAAACCATTATTGTCATATAATTTTAGTGGTGCATTGCTTTCCTGTTTCTTCAATATATTTTTCCATGTTTGCTCTAATTGTTTTATATCTTCTTTTATTATGTGTTCTTCCATTTGATGATGTTCTGATTATTGCACCAAAACCTTTTGGCAGATATTTTTTTACAATTTTAGTCAGTCTTTCTTTTTCCTTTGAGTCTTCAATTTTATTAGATATTGTTATAAATTCTGTATACGGCATTAAAACAATGTATTTACCTGTCAATTTTATGTCTTTTGTTACTCTTGAACCTTTTTTATCATCGCAATCTCTTTTAATTTGTACCAATATTTTTTCATTTGGTTTTAATAAATCTTGTATTTGATATTTTTCAGTATCAAGATTAACATTTCCGGTTACATTACTTTGTTTTGGCAAAATATCTTTAATGTGTATTAAAGCATTTTTTTGCTCTCCAATATCGATAAATGCTGATTGCATGCCTTTTATAACATCTTTAACAATACCAAGATAGATATTTTCTTCTAGTCTTTTTTTATTAATATCTTCTTGATAGACTTCTACTAAATTATTTTCTTCGTATATAAATATTTTTATTTTATTTACTTTTTTTAATATTTCAATTCTATATTTATTCATCTAATTTTACCTTGTTCTAAACCATTTATGACAATGCCATAAATAATTAAGAATTCATTTTATTCATGGCATTGTCAATCCCTTCTTTTATAATTGTTTCTGCTGACAATGCAGCTTTTTCTATTGCTGGGATTAGTTTTTTATATTCTTCTTCATTTACCTTACATATTACATAAGATATTAGAATTTCTTTAAATTCCGGCTGGCCTGTACCAATTCTAATATGTGGAAATTCTATTGTTCCTAATTGAGAGATTACTGATTTCATGCCATTATGAGTTCCTGCTCCGCCTTTTTTTCTAAGGCGCACTGTTCCAACATCTAAATCAATGTCATCATAAATTACAATTATATTTTTATTATCAATCTTGTAAAAATCTCTTACTTGTACTATTGATCTTCCACTTTCGTTCATAAATGTTTGTGGTTTTAACAATATAACTTTTTCGCCTTCTATTGTTCCGCTTCCATATATTCCTTCAAAACCCTTTTTGTCAAGGGTAATTCCGTGTTTTTCTGCTAACAAGTTAATTGTATCAAATCCCATATTATGCCTTGTTTGGCTGTATTCCGGTTCCGGATTTCCTAATCCAACAATTAGATACATATATTTTTTGGTATGATATATTTAAAAACTTAAATAATCACACACTCCTTTCTTTTTTAATCTATTTATATCAGTTTCAATTATAATAGATTAAATCACAAATTTCAAGTTATTTCAACATTATGAAATTTGTCTATTTTATTTCTAAAATTTCAATAAGATTTTTGCTTAAAAATTTCACTTAATACATTTGTTTAAATACATATTATCTAAACATTGCTTTAATTTTTATAGCTGCAATTATTACTCCTATCATAACACAAGCAATTACTATAGCTACTTTTTTAATACCTGTTCTTGGCATTATTACAACTTCGTTTGTATCTTCATTATCTTCTAATGTAGTTTCTTCCAAATCAATAGAATTAACAGCTACTTTATTGCTTATAGTTCCACATACATCTATTCCTTCTTTTTTAGTTAGTATTACTTCATATTCCTTTGTTTCTCCTGGATTTATGTTTTCTATATCAATATACATTGTATCAGCACTAATAGTCCATAGAGGATTATCTTCTTGAAGTGCTATATATCCTTCAGGAATATAATCTAATAGCCTTCCTGCTCCTTCTCTTTCTTGGTCATTAGTTACTCTTACTATGAAATGAATTTTACTACTAGAGTTGCTATTGGCTTCATCTAAGTTTACTTCGACTTTTCCTATTTTATTTTTTAATTCATGATATTTTTCATTTATTGTAGCTTGTTTTAAATTCATTTCTACTTTCAAATTAAACTTTAATTTTTGATAGTAAAAATTTACTTCTATGTCTTCTTTTCCAATTAATACATTTGAATAATCAGGTCTTTCAACTAATTTATAATATGGAAATGCTTTTTCTTCTAATTCATATATTGTACCTTCTAAAACAGTTTCTTCAGTTCTGTCTAATTTTTCGTTCGTATCTTTATCTATATAATTTACGATTATTTTACTTTGATGAACATAATAATAGTTCACTTCTTGAACAACTCTATCTATTGTATGCTCATTAGTTTCAGGTCCACTAAAGAATACATAATTGTCAAAACTTCTTTGTTCTGAAGTCACTTTATCTCCTTCTATTCCATTTAATTCTGCTTTATCTAATAAATTTTGATTAGCTTTATCTATGTAATTTACTATAATTTTTCCTGTATGTTTATAATAATATGTAATCTCTTGTTCTTTTTTGCTAAATGTTGTATCATCTGGCTTTTCTACCAATACATAATCATCAAACGACTTTTCTTCTGATTCAACTTTGTCGCCTTCTTTTCCTGTAAGAGTAGTTTCATCCATTACAGTTCCTGTAGTTTTGTCCACATATTTTACTTTAACTTTACAATTATTATATTTATAATAATATTTTACATTTACATCATTATGAGGCATTATGCCTGAAGCATTACTTGGAACTTCAACTAATATGTAGTCTTTTATAGTTTTATTCTCTGTGGTATATGGATCATCTTCTGTTACCTTTTCGCTAGTTGATTCTGCAACTTTACTTTTATCATAAAAGTCCAAATAATCAGCTGTTAAATTATATTTATTTTTATAATAAAAATAAAATGTTTGTGGTTCTTCTGTCAAAGTTACAGTAGTTTCTTTTGGTCTTTCACACAATACCTTGTCAGGAAATTGCTTTTCTTCAAGTTCAACAGTTTGTCCAATTACTCCAGTTTGAGTTTTGCTTGCTAATTGTTTATTTGTATATTTTTCTACATATTTTGTTTCTACACTTGAGCTCTGTAAATTAAATGTTGCAAATAGATTTGATATTCCACCTGCTCTTTCCATGTAGAATATTTTTAAAGTATGATCTCCTTGAGATAATTTTCCGCTTTGAAATGCTGTTTTATATACATCACTATCATCTCTAGCTGCTTGCTCGTTATATACAGATGAATAATATACTTGATTTTTAGCAAAATTAATATTTCCTGTTTGCTTTACGTGAGGTCCACCTAAATCAACAACTAGTGTATCATCTACAAATATCCATACATCATCATCTCCTGAGAAATTGAATACCATATCTTCTGATTGACCTGTTTTTGTATTTTTAACTTTTCCGTCAGATGTCATGTAAAATGGTATTTCCATTTTTACTGTAAAGAATAGATTTCTATTGCTTTCTATTGCTGTATCATCACTACATTTATTAAATGGATAAAATCCATTTCGTGCACCTTTATGTAATGTAAATCTTTTATTCGCGTCATCTCTACATAAGTGATATTCATCACTATTAAAACTATAATATCCATTTTCGTTTTTCAAAAATGGCATTTTATAGTTTGCTAAAATTTCATCATATCCATGATCGGCAACAAATGTATCAGGAAATAACGTAGTTCCATTTTTATATTTATTTACTACCTTAAGATTACCATTTACTAATTTATTTTCAACTAGTCCTTGTATTACTCCATGACAGTTGTTTGGAACATTAGTACCTATAAATCCGTTTTGAATTCCGCCTACTACCCTACCTTCAGTAGAACCAAAATATATTCCTTGCTTATCAATGTTTTCTCTTTCTTGCATTGGCTTTGGATAATAAACTTCTGAACTCATTTCTCTTATTCTTTGATTATACCACTCTGGTTGAATATCTACAAATGTAGCATTTACATATTTTACATCTTTATCACTAATTTGTGTACAATCTGTTGCCGCTATACTTTTTAAATTGTTTCCAAAAGAAAATAGTGAAATAATTGCAGTTGTAGCAATTAGCCCATTTTTTAAAATTTTTGTTTTATTCATTATTACTCCTTTTCTAATAAATGTATTTTTTCATTTATTTATAACCTTTTTGATTTTCATTAAGATATAATTTTCATGAAAAATTATTATTTTGAATTTTAATAATTTTGTAAAAATTATTATTTTAACTCTTAATAATTTTACAAAAATTATTATTTTGAATTTTAATAGATTTAATATAAAAAATAAGAATAGAATATTATAATTCTACTCTTATTATAACTGGTAATTTCTGTTATGTCAAGAAAAATCGTTCGACAAAATTCGACAAAATAGTTATTATAAAATTTAAGCATATATATAGTTATTTTTGAAACTGCCGTGCAGAGCGTTTGAATCAAGTTATTCAAACTCCTTTTCAAGACATTTATTTAGATAAGTTTTTGTTAAAATTCTTAATTCTTGCTTATTCTCATCAGACAAATCAAATGAAAATATTTTTTTTGGATCAGCCCAAATTATATATTTTATTGCTTTTACTGTTGAATCTGATAAATATATTGCCCCTTTATCAATCTTTCCACAGCTTTTACATTTCAATCCATTATCTTTTAAGCTGAAATAATTTAGTTCTTCCTGCTTTCCACAATTTACACATTTTTCAACAACTGGTCTAAATCCTATTATGCTTAGTAATCTTAATTTAAAAATCGATAGTATTAATTCTAAGTCTTTATCTGATTCTGATATCATATATATTGTATTTAAGGTTAATTGTAATATTCTGTATGTATTCTGATTTTCATCTGTTACATCATTTACAATTTTAGCCACTTGAGACGCATATTTCAGCTTGTCAATATCTAATCTTATATTGTAAAAAATTTCTATCGGTTCTGCTGAATTAATATTGTAACTGCTTACTCCTTTATATATTAAAAACTCCCCAAAACATAGGAATTGTGTACCAGCCATAAGAGCACTTTTCGGTCTTCTTGCTCCTTTTGCGGCACATCCAATTTTTCCTAAGTCCGGGGTGAGCAGAGTTATCATTTTATCATTATCACCCATATTACTTTGGGCTAAAACAATCCCTTTAGTTTTTATAACTCCCATTTTTGTTATCGTTCCTTCTTAGCACAAATTCTTAATCACACAGATTTATGTCTGATGTTCTTAAGTATAATGTACTTCTAAAATAATTTAATCCTTTCATTTTTTTGTGTTATGTCCACATCTTTGATTAACTTTTTATCATTAGCATCTTCCATTGCTTTATCTACTTCTAATAATTCCATAAAAGTATTGATATTGCCCGTATTTTTAAAAGTATTCCATGCAATTTGTTTTAACATAAGTCACTCCTATCCTTCAGTCTCGAATTTTTTCTAAATTACAGTTATCTAAAAACTATTATTGTTTTTAGATGAAGAAATCTTACTTAATCTTTAAACTTGTTTACAAAACTTTCTTGATTTATCCAATCTTCTTTTACCTTTACCCAAAGTTTCAAATTTACTTTAGTTTGAAGCATTTGCTCTAAATCTTGTCTTGCATAAGTTCCAATTTTTTTAAGCATCTGACCTTGCTTTCCTATTATTATGCCCTTATGTGATTCTCTTAAACAAAAAATTGTAGCTTCAATGTCGAAAAATTTTTCATCATTTTTTGTTTTTCTTGTTTTCATTTTTGTAGTTTCAACTAATATTCCATGTGGTACTTCGTCTTGCAGAAGTTTTAATGCTTTTTCTCTAATTGTTTCTTCTACCATTTCTCTTAAAGACTGGTCTGTATACTCTTCTATATCATAATATGCAGGACCTGCTTTTAAGTTTTTTTCTATTTCTGTTACAATTTCATTTAGATTCTTTTTTTGAGTTACTGATACTGGTATTATCGCTTTAAAATCATATAAATCTTTATATATATCTATGATTTGTGCAAGCTTTTCAGCATTAACTAAATCAATTTTGTTTATAACTAATATTGTTGGCTTTTTAGCTTCTTTTAATTTTTCTATAGTTTTTTCATCTATCCTTGGCATATCAGCTTCAATCACATAAACTACGACATCTACATCAGGAATTGAGCCAATTGCTGATTCTATCATTACATTTCCAAGCTTTGATTTTGGCTTGTGAATTCCTGGTGTATCTATTATTATTATTTGCGAATTTTCTCTATTTATTATTCCTTTAATAACTTTTCTAGTAGTTTGTGGTTTATTTGTAATAGCAG
>CANRBO010000051.1 GCA_947628885.1 uncultured Clostridia bacterium
CAGGAAGAGCATTTTTCCAAAATTCTGTTACACCTTTCTTTCCCCCTGCAATAAATGCGTATAACGTATATATTATAAAGTAGAACAAAAATGCCACTACTGTATATAATATAAATGTTTTCAAATATCCTATAGCAATTGATGCTCCGAAGCTACCAACTAATGCTGCAAAATAGCAACCTAATCCAATTGGTGCATAATACATTAATACTTTTATAAAGTTTTGTACTACTTCATTTGCAGAATTTAGGAAATCTAAAAATGGTTTTCCCTTTTCTCCTGCCATTTTAGTAGCAATTCCACATATTATTGAAAATACTAATAATGCTATAATATTATTTTTTGATAATAATTCTTGAAAATCACCTACAGTAAGTAATTGTACTGTTCTTTCAGCAATTGTTAGATCTTCTTCTTCTGTCTCTTCTTCGGATGTTTCTTCTAATGAAGCTCTAATAGCTTCTCCGTCTTCTGTATCTACTAGTTTAGTAAATGTTGTACTAGCAAAACCTATTAATAGTGCAATTAATGATGTGATAACAAACACAACAACAATTGTGACTATTATTTTTCCAAATCTTTTTGGACTTTGCATTTTTGCAATTGAAGTGGTTATTGTTAAGAAAATAAGTGGTACAATAATAACTAGTAGTAAGTTAACAAAGATGTCTCCTAGTGGTTGTAATACAGTTGCTTTTTCTTGGAATATAATTCCTACGATTGCACCAACGATAAGAGCAACTAAAAGAATTATCGTTGATTTGTAATTTGATAAAAATTTTTTCATAATTAATACTACCTCTTTTTTATTAGTGGTAACGAGAATATAATTATATTCTTCGAATTTATCCTTATTATAAACTATATGATTTGAAAAAGCAAGTTATAATTCAAATCATTAAAAAATAGTTTTAAACTGCGTTTTTTCATATAATTACAACTTTTCGTTATACAATCAGTTTAAACTTAAAATCAACTTTCATTTTAGTTAAAAAATAAAAGCTGATTTTAAAAGTATTTGATTAAAGTCCTTTAGCTTGTAACATAACTTTTTTTATAAATTGTTTTACATTTCTAATTTTTATATTTTTAGATATATGCCTTTGTTTTAGCTGTTCTTTAAAAAAATGTTTGTCTTCTCCTTCTAATTCAGGTAATATTACCAATAATGAGTTTGTCAAAAATATCATAAAATTTTCAAAAGTATATTTATCTAATTTTAATTGCTGAGCTCTTTTAACTAGTTCATCAAAATTGGACAATATATCTTCTAATTTTTTTCTTTTCTTTTTAGCATCACTAGTTCTCATAATACTTTCATTAGATAATACATAATAATATTCGTTCTTTCCTAATGAAACCATTGATTTTGCCTGCAATACAACCAACGGCATTGTTGCAAAATCCTCATGATACTTTCCTTTTGGAAATTTCATAACTATATTGCGACTTACTGCATAATTCCAAGCACTAGATATTAATTTGTCTTTTCCATATAATGCGTTAAATCCTTCTATTCCTGTACTTTTTTCAAATGGATAGCATGGCTCAATCCCAACTTTTTCCCCTTTTTCATTTACATAAATCGGATTCCATTTTATTAGTTCAATTCCTTCATTTATATATTTTTCTATATCATGAAGTAAATAATTTGAAATATAATCATCACTATCTACAAATATTATGTAATCTCCAGTTGAATTATCTATACCAACATTTCTGGCATCTGCAAGCCCACCATTAGTTTTTTTTATGTACACAAATTGTACTTTTCTTTCTTCACTATTTAATATCATTTTTCTAAAAGCAACGCAATCTTTGCTCTTTTCATTTTCTTGTTTTTCTTGTAACCATTGATTTACTACATTTTCAGTATCATCATTTGAGCCGTCATTAACCAAAACTATCTCATAATCTAAGTTAGTTTCCTTCTGCTCTAATATTGAATTTAGCGCTCTGCTAATGGTTTTACTAGCATTATACGCTGGGATTACAAAACTAATCATTTTCTTTTCCTTTTAATTATATTTACAAATTACATTTATATATGCCGTATGGCATTATGGAATTGATGACATGAAGTAGTAAAATTATATATTTGTGTAAAATATTATAGTGAAAACACCGCGCAGCGCTCAACCGGAGCCTTCAGGCGTAGGGCGCTTGAAGCAAATTACATTTATTTGCCGTATGGCATTATGGAATTGATGACAGCAAGTAGTAAAATTATATATTTGTGTAAAATATTATAGTGAAAACACCGCGCAGCGCTCAACCGGAGCGTTAGCGTAGGGCGCTTGAAGCAAATTACATTTATATATGCCGTATGGCATTATGGAATTTGCGACAGCAAGGTGTAAAACTATAATATTTTACACAAATAATAGTATATTAATTATTCAGCCAATAATAGAATTTAATTTTGCTAAAATTTCTGCATTAAATGCTTCCGCGTCAAATTTCTCAGGTTCGAAGCCGTTTTTCAAGAACTCCTTCATGCCCTTATACACGCCTTTTTCGCTCTTTTCCACAACAATACCAAATTTACCGCTAATATCTTTTTTAGCATCTGACACATCTGTTGTTATTATTGGTTTATTTAAAATTTTTGCTTCTACAAATACAACTGGATAGCCTTCGAATTCGGATGACATTAAGAGTGCATCACTATTTTTTAAATATGGGTATGGATTTTTCTTGGCTCCTAAAAATTCGATATTATCTAAATATTTTGCCATTTCACTATATTGTTTACTTGAACTGCCTTTGCCAATAAAAATGACTCTAAATTTAAATCCTTCTTTATTCAGTTTTTTCGTTGCATTAATTATTCTACTAAGCTTTTTTTGCTTTTCATCATGTCTGCCAATATTTATAAATGTTATTACATCCTTCTTTTTGAAGTCATCCACTTTTTCTTCTGACTTTTTTAGTATTTGTTCATGGTCAATCAAATTATTGCAAACCACCGCTCTTTTACTATACTCAGGAAACTGTGCAATAAATACTCTTCTGTCCATTTCAGATACAAATACAATCTTTTTATAAGCATATATTTTTAAATCATTGAAAAATTTTCTATACTGAAAAATGTCATCATTATAAAAGTTCAAATAATCATTATGCACCCATAATGCTGAGTTCTTGCTAGCTGTTCTTGCTACAAATGATGCTGGAAAGCTGTATGTTGCAAAGCATGCTGAAAAGTCAAATTTATTTTTGTATTTTAATTTAAATGACAATTGTTTTAAATAATTATGTGCTTTTCTAAAAATAGTATTTTTTATTTCGCTTGTTTTATATGTGATTATGTTAACATTTTTAGGGATTTCTTTTAAGAAAATCCCCTGCTTTTTTTCTAACACTAAAGTTATATTATAATTATTCGATAAATTTTTTAGCAATGTTACTAGTGCTGTTTCTATTCCGCCAACGTCAAGCGAATATGCTGAAAATAGTATGTTTTTCAATTTTAATTCCTTTCTTTTAGGTTATAATTTCTACATTATACCCCATAAATAATCCTGATTCAATTACTCCTGATATTTGCTTTATTTTCTTTTCTAAGCTCACATCTATATCTTCGAATTTTGCATGCAAAATAGAATTATTATTTTCAGTCATCCCTTTAAAAATAATTTCAGTTGCTCCTAGCTTTTTTAATTCATCAGATACATATTTTAAAGCAGTTGGAAAAACTTCAACTGGAACTGGATGTTTTTCTCCTAGTTTGTCTACAAATTTAGTATCATCCACTAATATATATGTTATAGGAGAATTTAGCATATTTAGCTTTTCTTTGAACATTGCTGCTCCCATGCCTTTTATCATATTATTCTCAGTATCTACTTCATCAGCTCCGTCAAATGCCCAGTCAATGCTATCTTCTAATAAATTCCCTATTTCAATATCATACTGTTTGCATACTTCTTCTATTTCTTTAGAAGTTGGGATTGCTTTTATTTTCCAATTTTCTTCTTTAACTTTTTTTCCTATTTCTATTGCTGTTAAATATGAGGTTGACCCCGAGCCAAACCCAATGGTTTGGCCGTTATCAACCTTCTCTGATAATTTTTTAGCTAGAACAAGTTTTTTTTCTTTATTTGTTATACTATTTATATCCATAAATTTTTTCCTTTATACGATTTTATTTTTAATGTTTTTTCTTTTTAATATCATTTAAAAAGTCTTCTTTATTAAATTCTTTTTCTTCCGTTTCTTTATTTACAGATTTTTTTCTTTTATCTTTTATTTCTTTTTCTAATTCTGCTAATTTCTTTTCTCTAGCTTCTTCTTCCATTTTTAATCTTGCTATTTCTTCTTCCTCTGTTTCTTGTTCATCTGTTGAATTATTTTCTGTTTCACTTTCTTCTTTGTTGTCTACATCTATTTCAACTTTATCATCATATTTTTCGCTTTCCATTTCTCCAGCCATTTTGTCAAATTCTTGATGTTTTTCTTTTTCCTCATTTTCAATTTGTTTAGCAGTTTCTTCATATTCGTCACCTAATTTTTTCAAATTATCTTCTGTTACATATGTATCTTCGTCATCGTAATTAAATAATTTTTGTTTTCTTTCTTGTAATTCTTTTTCATTTGGTTTCTTTACAAATTTATCATAGTCTTCATCATCTTCACTTCCTGCTTGTTCTTGCTTATTCTTTTTATGATTTATAATTAGCAATACAACCAAAGCAATTGCTAAGACTACAATAATTCCAGCTACTATTCCCATTATTATTTTTGTTTTCTTCTTATTATTTAATTCTACATTTTCAGCATTAATAAGCATAATGTCTTCTTTATTTACAGTAATTTGGTAAACAGATTTTACTTCTTCATCAGTTGGAGATAATAGAGTGATTTTTACAAGATTTTTTCCATTTTGTAATTTATCAGCTCCTTCAACATTTACAATTATTTTATCATTTTCTACTTCGCTGTCTATTTCTAAACTTTCAATTTCTCCTCCAACTTTTAATTCATAATTAAACGTTTCAGAGTTAAATTTCGGATCTAATTCAACTTCCTCGGTTTTACCGTCTCCGTCTACTGTTTTTACTATTAAATTACTTAATCTTAAATCTGACTGTTCAATTATTTCAGGTTTTATAAATGTTAATCTATATGTTCTAACTGATTCATTTTCTGCCATTACATTTATTTCAATAACATTTTCTCCAACCTTAACATTAATTGTACCTGTTCCACCAACTTTTGCTCTACTATCTTCTGCTCTTGCTGATACATTAATATTTTCCAATGTAGAGAAATCAAAATCTTCCGGAAATTCAATTGTATATTCCATTTTTTCTCTACTAAATGCTGGTGTTAATGTTCCTTGGCTTACACTTAAAGAACTTAAATAATTATTGCTTGATTTTGGTGCTTCTGCTACAGGCTCTTGATTATTTCCACCACCTTCTGCTGGTATTTGTTGTGTTTGATTTGTCCCACCAGTTTCTCCTGAAGAAGGCGTATTTTGTGTTCCTTGATTTTCACTTTCTCCACCTGTTGAACCACCTGTTGAAGGTGGTGCAGACTGTTTTTGATTTATATTAATTGTTTTTGGCGATACTGAAACTGTTTCATAATCATTATCAGTCAATTCTACCGGTGTTGCTGTTATTGACGCTGGAAATCCCAATATCTTAGCCGTTATACTTATACTATTTCTTTCAATCCACTCTTGATCTTTGCTTAGCTGAACATTACTTCCACTTAATTGTACAAGTCCTGCTAAGCCTTCTCCTGTAATCGTATAAGTTAATGTATCTCCAACATTTCCTTCTGTAGGTCCTACAAAACTAAAATTATATGATGCTGCAATACTATTCATCATACTCATATTTGAAATTAATAATAATGTAATACAAATTATACCAACTTTATAAAAAACTTTTTTCATTTATAATTCCACCCCATACATAATATGATCTTTTATTTTTAAATAGTCATTTGCTTTAACTAATTTATCATCAGTAACATCAGATGCTTTTAAATATTCATCTTTTAGATTGTTATTTGTTCCCATAATATAATCTTTTATAATCAAATAATCATTTGCCTTAATATAACCATCTCCATTTGAATCGCCCATTTTGACTATTATATACTGCTGTCCATTTATTTTAACTTTATATCCAGTTCCAACAACCCTATTTTCGATGTTGCTTCCGTCAGCTTTTGTTATAGTAATATCATTTCCATAATCTTGCTTTAGAGTATTTTCATTTACATTTGGTTCCGCGTAAATAATTTTTTCTGTATCATCCTTTTTAGTTTTTATTTGAGTTGTAGGATTTTGTTCCGGTGTTTGAGTTGCTGGTTGTCCTGCTGGAATATTGCCATTATTATCTCTTAGATAGCTTCTAGCAACATATCCAGTTGCTCCGTCAGGTGTAGTGATTTTATCCCAATAGTAACCATTTATTTCTGATGTTCCTATTTCCGTTCTAGTAACCTTTGTTCCATTTGGTAATAAACGTATGGCATCTCCTGCTGGTTCTTTACGTAAGAATAATCCTCCGTCAGCCTTTATTGTAAATATATTATCTGCTTCACTTCCAAGTTGTAGATATGTTCTTGAAGCAAATCCTTGTCTACCGTCTGATAGTATTACTCTATCCCATATCCTTCCGTCAATATTATATCTACCTGTATTATCAATTCTTGTTATTTGTTGACCATAAGTTAGCGAAGTAATAATTGGTAAATTCAAACTAGGTCCTGCTCTTAAATTTAATCCTTCTGCCATTACGACCATGTTTTCATAACAATTTGTAATATCATCAATTTCTTCTAAATAATTTGTATCAAACAATACATATCCAACTGTTCCGTCTACTAAAACAATTTTATGCCAGCCGTCTCCATATCTTTCAACTGATAGAACTATAACATCACTATTTTTTAGTGTAGTAACTATTCTGCTTGATGTACTTCTTGATTCTCTAACATTTATGTCACTATGTCCTGCCTTTACTCTGATATTTTTTGGACTAATTTCTCCAGTCGTATCAGGTGAAGCACAAGGATTTGTTGGCATGTTCAAGAATACTGGGATTACTAAAGTCATAGGTTGATTTAATATTCCTGAATCTTTTATTTTTGAATACATCAAATTTGCTTCTGATTTTGGTGCCTCTATATTTTGCATATATTGATGATAAAGACCTCCATATGTTTCAACATCAAATTTGTTAAGATATATTGTGTCTTGTTTTTGATTTATATAGTCTGAGAATAATATATGTATTCCTCCTGAGATAGATTTTTCCAAAGTATCCCAACCATTTGATTTTGCTTTTGCTAATGCATTAGCTACAATTTCACCTGATCCAGTTCCTGAAGCGCCAATATTAAATATGTTATAATAATACTTTCCGTCTGCTGCCATTTTATATGTAGAACCACCATTTACACCTTGCTCTTGTATTATTCTTGCTACTACATAAAATGGATTTGCGTTATTATTTCTTGATGCACTATTGATTGCAACTGCATTTGACCAACCTAATCCGTCTCTATCTAAGAAAGTTCCTCTAATTGCATTATATATGCTTTCATCAGATGTATCTACTCTTCCTATCTGTAAAAATTGTAATATTGTAGAACTATTTGGATTCATCCAGTTTCTTGGATCTAAATAATATTTTATTGCACTTTCTGATGCATGATACCAAGAACCTGAGTCGTAAGTTTTTGAGCCACATGAACTACAAATCCACGAACCTCTTTTTCCTTGAATTAAAGAATATGGCTTTGATGATGATGAAAATGAATTTTCACCTTTGACTACTTGATTCCAGTCCAATCCTGTTTCCATTATAACTATATTCCAGTTTGGATGAACCGACTTTATTTGGTCTATCCTTTCTTTATAACCTGGATAAGTATATGTATTGAGATTACTTCCGTTATATGTATATCTGTATGAATCTGCATTAGTTATGTTTGTAAATATTTCCAAAAAGTTTAGTATCATAATTAATAGTATAATTATAGATGTTATCTTAATATGATTTTTTCTAACTTTTATCAACATTTTATCCTCCGTTTTTGACATATTTTTTCCTATATTGTATTTTATCATTATGCAAATTTTAAGTCAAGTTTGAAAAAAACGTAATTTTCAATTTTTTTATGTCAAAACACGCGAAAAAGCT
>CANRBO010000052.1 GCA_947628885.1 uncultured Clostridia bacterium
ATATTAGGGATTACCATTTCAGGTGCACCAATTCTCTCAGTATTTCCATTTAAGAATTCAACTTTGGCTATGTCAGCTAGTTTATTTGATTTTGTTGCTGTAACTCTGATTGTTACCCTTTTTACTGCAACCTTTTTATCAAAATTAACTGAAATAGTTCCGTCAGATTCTATTTTTGCAATAATATTTTCTATATTACTAATGCTTGCTACTGGAGAATATAATATTTTTGAACTATTAGATATTGTAGCTTCTATTATATTTCCATTATCTGTTTCTACTATCACCGAACCACCTTCAATGTTGTTTTCTGGGTTTTTAGAAGGTGATATTGTTATTTCTTTAGTTTCAGTTTGAATATTTTGTTCTAAATCAATTGAAATTTCAACTGCATTTTCTTCAGAAATATTTAATGTAGGGTCTTTTAGTTGAAGTGAAATATATTTATCATTATTCTTTAAAATATCTTGAACTGTTACTTCTGTATTAAGCATATCCGTATTTTTACTAAGAGCAACAGTTGAATTTGTTGCATCAACACTTTCAAGAGAAACCGCATCAATTTGATTCTTTCCCTTGTTATTTGTAATATATGATAAGTCTATTATGTCTACTCTATTGTCTCCATTTAAATCGTATTTCTTATCAAATATTCCTTTATGAATTGCATCTATCATTTGGGCTTCATCATCATTAGGTTGGCTATTCCCATTTTCATCATAACCAGTTATTTTACCGTCGTTATTTATGTCTCCTAGTAAAATAAGACCAACTTGCGTTTGTTTAAGAATATCATTATAACCATTTGTTAGTGATATATTTGAAATAGTATTTGCCTTAATTTCTATCTCTTGTGTATATGTAACATAATTTTGTTGTGATATTTCAAGAGTATATATTCCTTCACTTAACTCTACAGTGTAATATAATGTAGTATCTGTTCTTTTTATTTCATCTTTATCACTTTTTTGACCTTCATTAATTTCTTTCACACATTTACCGTCTTTTTTTAGTTTTATACTAAAATCAACATTTTTTGAAGGTAATCTTAAATCAATTTGTACTGCTAGCTTTCCATTTCCAGTTACAGTTCTACCGTTGTTTTCATCTACACTATAAGTAGCAGATTTTTGATTTATAGATTCTTGCTTTGAAGAGAGATTTGGTTCACTTTCATCTTGCTTTATTTCATTTTGTACCTCTTCATTTAACTCATCTTCAATAATTTCATTTGTTACTGGTACATCGTTAGAATTTTGTGTATCAGCACTATCTACTGTATCATCATTTTTATTTGGTAATGTATTCAAAATATTTTCTGCTAATACTGATACATTGCTCATTATTAATGTTAATATGATACTTATTGCAAGTATAAATTTTAATGTTTTTCTCATATTGACTACCACCGTTCCTTTCTAAGATATAAAATATTCTTATGTATTATTTTCTTTTTCTTAATTTAGTCTTTTTTCTAGCTAAAATTATAATTTCTACTAATGATACAACCATTGCTATTGTAAATATTTCGATAGGAATATCAGATGTTTTTGGTTGATTAGATGATTGATTAGTATCATCTTTGTTTTCTATCAAATCTTCATGTTCCTCAGGTTGCTTTGTGAAATTAGAATTTTCAAACTCTATATATTGTTCTTCAATTGTCTTTTCGTCAATTGTAAATAAATCTCCTCCTTCAACATAAGCATTAGCTTCTTCTTCGTCTTCATTTGGATAATCAATTATATTTACAATTACAAGTCCTCCTGTTGGATATTCGAAATCATCTCCATTTAAGAAAAATATGACTCCATATTCAATCTCAAAGTGGAAAAATCCAATTGAATCTACTATATTAATATCGTTTCCTTCTACATCTTTGTTTGGCACTACGATTTCTGATACAATATATTTTCCGTCAGGAAGCACACCAAAGTCAAACTTGCCATTTCCTGAAATTTCATTTACTTCTATTTCTTCACCATTTTCATTAACTTTAGATAATTTTAATGTGAATCCTGGTAAAAATTTTCCTTTTTGATCTACCGTATATATTGTAACTTGTGCACTAGAAGGTAAAACTGTTACTTGACATGTTACAGGTTTTACATTTGGATCGCCTTTAACACTTATTATAACATTAGTTTCTCCTGCTTTAAGAGGTATAACTTTGCCGTCATTTTCTATTCTAATAATTGAAGGATCTTCTATTTTCCACTCAAGCTCATTTATATCTGCATCTTCAGGATAATATGAAACTACTATTTTATTTTCATCACTTACTTCATTGTCTTTAAGTCTTAATGTATTTTGATTTAATTCTAGGTAATCAATCTTGATTGGTTTGACGATAACTTCACATGTATCTGATTTACCACCGCAAGAAGCCGTTATTGTGACTATTTCATTTTCAACATATCCAACAGCTGTTATTGTACCGTCTTGGCTTACCGTTACAAGTTGATCATTTGAAGATGTCCATTTTATCGTTTTATATGTTGTTTCATCAGGCATAACAGTTGCACTTAATTGCATTGAATCATGATTTAACAATTCAATTCTTTTATCCCCATTAATCTTTACTTCATTTGGAAGTATAGGTTTTACGTTTATTTTTATTGTTGCATGATGTACTGGACAGTCCGGATTTTGACATTTTACATCCATTTGAACTATTGCAGTTCCTGTATTTGCTGTTGTTACATATCCTTTATCATCAACTGATAAAACAGTTTCTCCTTGTATATCAGGATTATTTTCTACTACCTTCCACTCTATTGTTTCATAGGTTGCATCGCTATCCCTTGGATCTAATTTCAAATTAAGATCTAATCCTTTTCCTACCTCAATATTAACTGTACCGTCTTCTGAAACAGTATCAGCTGGTAGATCAGTCAAATCCGGCTCAATTGATACAGGATAGCTAATCGATCTATAATCTGGAAGAACTATAACTTTAATTTCCTTCGATACATTTTCATTATCCTCTGATTCTACCTTTATAGTGCAAGTATTAGCTCCTTTTTTATATAAACCTGCTGTAATTGTTGCAGTTCCATTTTTATTATCTTGTATGCTAACACCATTTGCATCACCTATTATACTCCATTTTAAATTTTTATTTGTTGCGTCTGCTGGAAGTACTTTAGCATAAACCGTTGAAGTTTGCATTTCACTTGTACTATTGCCTTCATAGTTTTGCCATAGATAAATTGTGGTTCTATCTATTTCAATATCACTAACAGGTATTTTATCAACGTGAATCTTGCATTTAGCTTGCACTTTACTACTCTCAGCTATTACTATAGCATCTCCTTCTTGCAATGCTGTTACTTTTCCATTTTCATCTATTTCAACTATATTAGTAGAAGATGAATCAACACTCCATTTTACATCTTTTACAGATGCTTCTTCCGGAGTAACTATTGCTGTAAGTGTTTTGCTTTCTCCAACTTTCATGTTTAAAGGTTCTTCTTCTGTTAATGTTATATCATCTAATTTAATTTCTATATTTTGAACAGGCATTTCTATTATTTTTACTGTTATTGAAGGACCAGCTTGTGTTCTTCCATTTGGATTTGAGCCTGCTTTATCTACAATTTGGGTTGAAATTGTAATAGGTTCTCCACTATAAGCTTTAACAGTTAGATTTCCTGATTCGTTGACATCTACTACATCTGCATTAGATGATGTCCATTTAACTTCAAATTTGCTATTTACTGTTTCTCTTTTATTAGTAGTTTTATATTCTACTATGACTTTATCAACAGTATTTCCATTTTCGTCTTGAACTTGTTCTTTTCTTAGTTGTCTTTCTAATGCATAACGATATAAATTAAGATTTACTTTATATTGGTCTTCTTTATTAAGTGATATGCTATATCCATTTTCATTATCTCCAACTAATTGATTGTCTGTTACTAGTTCAGCATTTAAATCAGGATATACTTTAATATTGATATAACCACCCCAACCATATATCTCTTGTTTAGATTTTGTTAACATTTTATACTGCTTAGCTTCATCATCCCACCTTTGGCATGTGATTTTTAGTGCGTATTCTCCATTATGATTTAATTCAGCACTACTATATGTAAGCCTTTCAGCATTTTGGCCTTCTACATCTATAAAAGGAGAAGGTCTTCCTCTTGTTAAATATATCCACTGATATATTAGTTTATCAGGATGATTCCCTGTTGTTATTATTCCTTTCGTTTTTATTGATTTTGGACCAATGTCAATTGCTTCACCAACTAAATATTCATAATACTTATTTCCAATGTCGATTTCAATGTCTACATCATCTTCGCCTACATCAATTTCTATTTCTTGCTTTGTATCGATTTTTGCATTTAAAAAGTTTGTAATTGTTGTTGCACTATGATTAAAAAACATTATTTCAATTATAGTTGCAATAAGTGTAATGAATAAAATTTTTTTAAGTAATTTTTTCTTTTTCATACAATCCCCCTTATTTAATTTTTTGTGTTTTTTTTATTACATACACTTAATTTTATCATTGATTATTTTTCAAGTCAACGATTTTAAAATTTTTAATTATATTTAGTTGTTTTAAATTTAACGCATTTGATTTTTATATTAAATTGCATTTATTCTTTTAATTAATGTGTTCTTTTTAATTTTAGAATAGTGCATGTTTCCACATGTGCTGTGTAACAAAAATTGTCAAATGGAGTTATGGATTTTATTTCATATATTTTCTCTAGTTTTTGCAAATCTCTCATAAGTGTTGACGGATTACAACTAATATATATTAGTCTTTCTAATTTTAATTTACATAAGTTATTTACTGTATTTTCATCCAAACCCTTCCTTGGCGGATCTACAAATATTACATTAGGTTTAATATTTCTTTCTATCAGTTTTTCAAAGACTTGTTCTACATCTCCAGTTAAAAATTCTGCATTATTTATGTTATTTATTTTTGCATTTTCCTTTGCATTTTTGACTGCTTCTTCTACTATTTCTATCCCGTAGACTTTATCTACATATTTTGAAGCAAATATTCCAATTGTTCCAATTCCACAATATAAATCACAAACTATATCATCTTTTTTTAATTTAGCCTGCTCTATTGCATGATTGTATATTTTTTCAGTCTGAACAGGATTAACTTGATAAAATGAATTTGGAGAAATTTTAAATGTGTATTCGCCAAGTTTGTCCTCTATATATCCTTGCCCATATATCACTATATTTTCATTTGATAATACTACATTTGTGTTTTTTGTATTCACGTTTATAATCACAGTTTTAATCTTTGGAAATTTTTGTATTAATGCTTTAGCATCATATTTTTTTCTGCCATTTTGAACTAATACGCACATTATTTCATTAGTATTAAATCCTTCTCTTATCATTATATTTCTTAATAAGCCTTTTCCTGTTTTCTCATCATAAATAGTATCACTCCAATTTTGTACAATAAATTTGGCTATTTCTTGCGATTCTTTAGTTTGAATAAGACACTCATTAATTGGAATAATATCATGACTTCTTTGGGCAAATATCCCTACATTTCTTTCTTTGCTGATAGGATAAATGGCTTTATTTCTATAATGTATTGGCTTATCCATGCCTATAGTTGGCTCAACTATTATTTTGTTATCTAACATTTTATTTACAAGGTTTTGCACTTTTTCTTGTTTAATTTTTAGTGTCTCATTATATTCAATATGTCTTAATGTGCAACCTCCGCATCTATTATAAGTCTCACAATCAGATGTAACTCTATACTGTGAACTTTTTATAATTTCCACTATTTTTGCAAAGGCATGCGTAGTTAGAACTTTTGTGATATGTATTTTGCACCTTTCTCCTTTTAATGCTCCTACTACAAAAATGGTATAGCTGTCTATCTTTGCTATACCTTCACCTTCACTTCCATAATCAATTATGTCTACTATATATTCTTCATTTTTCTTAACTGGAATTTCCATTGATTTCCTTCTTCTTTATTTAAGATTTAATACTATTATTTATTATTTATTTTTTATTTTTTATTTTTTATTTTTATTTTTTACTATTTTCATTTTATATATTTATTTTTTCTGTTAATTTAATTACATTTCCTTTATTAACTTTTCTCATTTTTTATCTTATTTCTTTCTAAGGCACAAATCTAGTTGAAAAAAAATTAAATTTTGTAATTATTTTTCATCCTTATCTTCAAGAATTTCATCTATCTTTTTATCTTCTTCTTTTAATCTATTATCACTTATTTGATCTAATAATCCATTTAAATCAAATTGTTGTAGTAGCTCATCTGTACTACTATCTATATCTATTCCTAAATCTTTTAAAAATTTCTGTTTCATAGTTAATCTAATTCCTTCCTAAGGCACAAATCTAGTTGGAAAAGAATTAAATTTTGCAACCTTTACCTAATCCTTTCCTTTCATTATTATATAGTCCTTTTTTGGTTTTGTCAAATAAAATTTTTTCATACTCAAAAATTTTATAATTCATTTATTTCAATGAAATTTTTCCATACTCCAAAATATTTCCATAGTCAAAAATTACCGCTCAACATAGATTTATGATGAGCGGTAACTTTAAATTTTAGTATTATTTCGCATAATCAACAACTCTTTTTTCTCTAATCATGTTGACTTTAATTTGTCCTGGATATTCCATTTCTGTTTCTATTTTCTCTGCTATTTTTCTAGCAATTAAAGTCATTTCATCATCAGATATTCTTTCCGGTTTTACGATTATTCTTATTTCTCTACCAGCCTGAATTGCGTAAGATTTTTCAACGCCGTCAAATGAATCTGCAATTGATTCAAGTTGTTCTAATCTCTTTATGTATGCATCTAATGTTTCGCGTCTTGCTCCCGGTCTTGAAGCAGATATGCTATCAGCTGCTTGTACTAAATAAGCTTCTGGAGTAAGTGGCTCTACATCTCCATGATGTGCTTGTACTGCATTGATTACTTTTGCATCTTCCTTATATTTCTTTAAAACATCAACACCTATTTCAACATGAGTTCCTTCCATGTCATGGTCTAATGCTTTTCCAATATCATGTAATAATCCTGCACGTCTTGCAAGTTTTACATCTAATCCAAGTTCATCTGCCATTATTCTTGCAACGTTAGAAACTTCTATTGAGTGCATTAAAACATTTTGTCCATAACTCGTTCTAAACTTTAATTTTCCTAGTAGATTGATTATGTCAGGATGAAGATTTATAACTCCTGCCTCCATGGCAGCTCTTTCACCCTCTTCTTTAATAATTTTAGCAAGCTCTTCCTTAGCTTTTTCAACCATTTCCTCTATTTTTGCTGGATGTATTCTTCCGTCATTAATTAATTTCTCTAAAGCTAATCTTGCCACCTCACGTCTCAATGGATCAAATCCTGAAATAACAACTGCTTCCGGAGTATCATCAATAATAAAATCAACTCCTGTAAGAGTTTCTAATGCTTTGATGTTTCTTCCTTCTCTACCAATTATTCTTCCTTTCATATCATCATTTGGTAATGAAACTATCGATACTGTAGCCTCTGACGTGTGGTCTGCTGCACATTTTTGAATAGAATATGAAATAACATTTTTAGCAGTTTCATCTGCTTTTTCTTTAATTTGTTCTTCCATATTTTTAATTCTTTCAGCTTTTTCTACAACTAGCGTATCATCTAATTTTGCTAACAGCTGATCTCTAGCTTCCTCTTGAGTAAGTCTTGCAATTCTCTCTAATTCATCTAATTGTGAATCTTTAAGCTTTTGGACTGTTCGTCTTTCAGCTTCGATGCTATCCTCTCTCTTGTCTAGTTGCTTTTCTCTTTGCTCTACATTGTAGATTTTCTTTTCTAGGTTTTCTTCCTTTTGGATCAACCTTTTTTCTTGTTGTTGAACATCACTTCTTCTTTCTCTAATCTCTTCTTCTAATTCATTTCTAGTATTTATAATCTCCTCTTTAGCTTTAACGATTTCTTCTTTTTTCGCATTTTCAGCTTCTTTACTAGCTTCTTCCAAAATTCTTTTTGCTTCAATTTCAGCACTTCCAATTTTTGATTCTGCCATTTTCTTTCTTGCTATATATCCAACGAATAGAAAAACTATTGCTGAGACTAGAAAAATAGTGATATAAATTACAATTTGCATAATAAATAACACCTCTTCTTCTA
>CANRBO010000053.1 GCA_947628885.1 uncultured Clostridia bacterium
AATTTTGTATTTTATTATATTTGCATTTATCATATTTTAAATTTAGTAATTTTGTATTTTATTATATTTGCATTTATCATATTTTAAATTTAGTAATTTTGTATTTTATTATATTTGCATTTATTATATTTTAAATTTAGTATTTACTATTGACTTAAGTTGTTTTCTGTAAATCGCCATGAATCTTTGCACATATCTTCAAGATTTTTTTCAGCCTTCCAGCCTAGCATTTCTTCTGCTTTTGTTGGATCTGCGTAACACTCTGCAATATCTCCTGGTCTTCTTGCTGTAATTTCATATTTAATTTTTACGCCTGTTGCGTTTTCGAAATTTTTAACAATATCTAAAACAGAATATCCTGTTCCTGTTCCCAAATTATATGCTTCCACACCTTTCATGTTATCTGCTCTTTCAATTGCTTTAATATGTCCTTTTGCCAAATCAACAACATGGATATAGTCTCTTACACCTGTTCCGTCATGTGTGTCATAATCATTTCCAAAAACATTTAAATGATCCAATTTGCCAAGTGCTACTTGATTTATATATGGCATTAAATTATTTGGGATACCGTTTGGTGATTCGCCTATCAATCCACTTTCATGTGCTCCAATTGGATTGAAATATCTTAATAATACTATACTCCAAGCACTATCTGATACATACACATCTTGTAAAATTTGCTCTATCATGACCTTTGTTTGTCCATAAGGATTTGTTGCTGATTTTGGAAAATCTTCTTTTATTGGAACTGTTGCTGGATCTCCGTAAACAGTTGCTGATGAGCTAAATACTATCTTTTTTACATCATGACTTCTCATACAGTCTAATAATACAAGCGTTCCGGTAATGTTATTTTGATAATATTCTATTGGTTTTGCTACTGATTCTCCTACTGCTTTTAATGCTGCAAAATGGATTACTGCAGTTATATCAGTATTTTCATCAAATACTTTATTTAATGCTTGTTTGTCTAAAATATCCACTTCATAAAATTTGAAATCTTTTCCTGTTATTTTTTTTATTGCTTCTAATGCTTGTGGTTTGCTGTTAGAAAAATTATCTACTATTACCACATCATATCCTGAATTTAATAGTTCTACAACTGTGTGTGAACCTATGTATCCAGCTCCACCTGTTACTAAAATTGACATCTTTTTTCACCCCTATATAATATAAAATTATACCCTTTCTTTATTAATTATTATGATTTTTATAATTACTATATTTGTTTTGTAAATATTATGTTTTTTTATTAATACTATATTTTTTTAATATTACATCATTATTAATGCTATATTTTTTGTAAATATTATACCATTTTTGTTAATGCTATATTCATTTTTTATAAATTTACTGATGTATGAAATTTTTGCTTAAACAATTTAATTATTGACTCACTATCTATTCCAAAATGTTGCATTAATTCTTCCGGTTTTCCTGACATACCAAAGCAATCATTGATTCCCATTTTAATTAATTTTTTTGGATATTTTTCAGTAAGCACATCTGCTATTGCTGTTCCTAATCCACCTATTACATTGTGATCTTCCACAGATACCAAAACGCCAGTTTCTTTTGCGCATTTTATAATCATTTCTTCATCAATAGGTTTTATTGTATGAACATCAACAACTCTTACATCTATACCTTCTTCTAACAACTTTTCTTGTGCTTGCAAGGCTTGCGAGACAGTCACTCCAGTTGCAAATATAGTGCCGTCTAAACCTTCTCCAATTTGTACTGCTTTGCCTATTTCAAATTGTACATCTTCTTCATATATTACTGGAGTTTTTAATCTGCTTAATCTTAAATACACTGGTCCCTGATATTCCGCTATTTTGCGCATTAATTTTCTTGTTTGCACATCATCTGAAGGAGATATTACAACCATATTTGGTAAACCTCTCATTAGATTTATATCTTCTAACATTTGATGTGTTGCACCGTCTTCTCCAACCGTAATTCCTGCGTGCGTTCCGCAAATTTTTACATTTAACTTTGGATATGCTATGCTTGTTCTAATTTGGTCATACACTCTTCCTGTTGCAAATGCTGCAAATGTGGCTGCAAACGGTATTTTACCACACGTTGCTAATCCTGCTGCAGTTCCTATCATGTCCGCTTCTGCAATTCCAATTTCAATAAATCTATTTGGATATTTTTCTTTAAAAATTTCAGTTTTAGTTGAACTATCTAAATCAGCATCAAGTACGACAATATTTTCGTTTTTAAGATTTGCTAGTTCTTTTCCAAAACTTTCTCTAGTGGCGATTTTTTTTACTTCTTCCATGTTTAATCTCACTCCTTCTAGGCACACATTTAGTTAAATTTTGTCGTTGTCAAACTTCATGTAAAATTTAATCAACGTACAAAAAGTACACTTCATAAATTTTAAACTTGTTTTTCTAGCTAGAATTTAATTCTTTTTCAACCTAATTTTTCTCTTTTAGTTCTTCGATTGCTTGCTTATATTCTTTCTCATCCATTGCTTTTCCATGCCAAGCAACATTATCTTCCATAAAAGATATTCCTTTTCCTTTAATTGTTTTAGCTACGATTACTGTAGGTTTTTGCTCATTTTCTCTTGCTTTGCTAAATGCAGACATTATCTCTTCTATATTATGTCCGTCTATGATTATAGTATTAAATCCAAAACTTTCAAATTTTTCTGCAATATTTTCAGCATTTAATGATTTAATTTCTTCAGTTTTGCCAGTTAGTTGCAGATTATTACAATCAACTATTACACATAAATTGTCTAAATTATATTTATTAGAAGTCATTGCAGCTTCCCAAATTTGTCCTTCTTGCAATTCTCCGTCTCCAAGTAAACAATATACTCTATATTTTTTGTTATCAATTTTTGCCGCAAGTGCCATGCCGTTAGCAACTGACAATCCTTGTCCTAAAGATCCAGTTGTCATGTCCACTCCTGGAACTTTATTCATGTCTGGATGTCCTTGAAATTGACTATCCATTTTTCTAAATGAATTTATATCATCTTCAAAAACATATCCTTTTTCTTGCAACACTGCATAAAGTGCAGATGATGCGTGCCCTTTTGATAGCACAAATCTATCTCTTTCTTGTTTATCAGGCTCATTTGGATCAATGTTCATTTCGTCAAAATACAAAACTGACAAGATATCTGCACATGATAATGATCCGCCTGGATGACCTGACTTTGCATTATATATTTCTGTTAAAATATCTTGTCGTATTTGATTGGCTTTTTTCTTTAACTCCTCTACTTTTGTAATATCCATATATCTATTTCCCTTCTTTTAGTTTTCTAACTTGTAGGGCTTAAACTCTAGGAAGTCTGAGCTTACTAAATTTAGATTAACTCCACAAGCATTTCCTATTACAGCTTCATCATGCAAATTTCCGTGCAAATGACCATATACACACTCTTGAATTCCATATTTTTTCATTAATTCTATATATTCACTTTTTTCTTTTTTCTCTATCATATTTTTAGTAATCGGTGGATAATGCATCATACAAATTATTTTTTTATTTGTATTTTTTTTCAAAGCATCTTTTATTGAAAGTTCTAATCTCGCGCACTCTCTTTTTAACATTTTCTCACTATTTTCTGTATCATTAAAAGCCCAACCCCTTGTTCCGACTATCATTGCTTGTTCTGTTTCATAAGCATTATTGAATACAAAATCAATGTTTACATAATTATTTTGCTCTAAAAATTCCTTCATGCGTTTCAGTGTAGACCACCAATAATCATGATTTCCTTTTAACAGAACTTTTTTTCCTTTTAGTTTATTTATGAATTCAAAATCTAATTTTGTATCTTCTAAATATGTTGCCCATGAGAAATCTCCTGGAATTAATACAATATCATTTTTTGTAATTGTATTATTCCAGTTCTTTTCTATTTTTGCTTCATAATTATCCCAATTTTCACCAAATATATTCATTGGCTTGTTCGTTCCAAAAGATAAGTGTAAATCTCCTATCGCATAAATTGACAATTATTTTCCTCCGTTTCTTTTATAAACATTATAATTTTAAATCCGGCTCTGCATTTAATGTTAAATCACTTATTTTTCCTGCTATATAATTATAATATCCTGCCGAAGCAATCATTGCTGCATTATCAGTGCAAAGTTTTAAATCAGGCATATATACTTTTGCATTTTCAAGTTTCATAAATTCTTCTCTAATGTAGCTATTTGCAGATACTCCGCCTGCCAATACTATTGTGTTTATATTAGTTTTTTCTATTGATTTTTTTACATTTTCGACTAAGATTTCAGCAATTGTTTTTTCAAAACTTTTGCATAAATCTGATTTATTAACATCAGGATTTTTGTGATGTAAATTGATTACTGCTGTTTTTATACCACTAAAACTAAAATCCAAATTTTCAAAATGCGTTTTTGGTAATTCTATATTAGCTTGTCCATTTTTTCCTAATTCATCAATCTTAGGGCCGCCCGGATACCCCAAATCCATTATTCTAGCGACTTTGTCAAATGCTTCTCCTACGGCGTCATCTCTAGTTTTGCCTAATACTTCAAAATCTGTATAATCTTTTACATGTATTATTTGTGTATTTCCACCTGACATCATAACACATATAAAAGGTGGTTTTAAGTCGCTATGTGTAATATAATTTGCTGCAATATGTCCTTCTATATGATTAGTTCCAACCAATGGCTTATTCATTGCAAAGCTCAATGCTTTTCCATAAGAAAGACCTACTAATAAGGCACCTACCAATCCAGGTCCATACGTGCATGCAACTGCATCAACATCTTCAAATGTTATATTTGCTTCTTTTACAGCTAATTTTGTAACTTCAGAAATGTTTTGTATATGATTTCTTGATGCTATTTCAGGCACCACTCCGCCATAAAGTTTATGTATATCTATTTGTGAATTTACGATATTTGACAAAATTTCTCTGCCATTTTTTACTACTGACGCTGCGGTTTCATCACAGCTTGATTCAATTCCTAATACAAATATGTCTTTCATCTATGCTCCTAATCTTATTATCATATTAATTAAATCTATTAATCTTTCATTTATAAATCCAATCACTGGCTTTATTATTAATCCTGCAATTGGTGTAATCCAAATTGCAATAAATATTATATATAAAATGTATTCATGATTTGTGTACCACGCTCTTGCTCTTGAAGGCAAAAATCCTAATAATATTTTTGAGCCGTCCAATGGTGGTAATGGTATTAAGTTAAATACTCCTAGTCCAACATTTATTGAAATTGTATATAAAATTATTTGTTCTATTACGTAACCTGTAGTTGTTAACAAGAAACTGGAACCAAATGCAGCTAGCAATCCATAAATTATTGAAAATACTATTGCTAGTATGAAGTTCATCACTGGACCTGCCAATGATACAAGTGCATTTCCTTTTCTTATACTTATGGTTCTATTAAAATTATTTGAACTAATTTGCACAGGCTTTCCCCAGCCAAATCCAGCAGTTAAAAGCAATATGGCTCCTACTGGATCAAGATGTTTCAATGGATTTAATGTAAGCCTTCCTTGATTTCTAGGGGTATCATCACCTAATCTATCAGCCATCCATGCATGAGCAAACTCATGAAATGTAATGGCTATTAAAATTGCTGGAATTGATAACAATAATTCTAAAAATTTTCCCGGTGTTGTAAGATAATAACTAATATTTTCTATAATTAACCCTATTAGCAATATCATCATCCACGGATTTGAAAAACTATTTGTAAAAAACATTTGGCTCTCCTTTGTTATTTTAATTATTCAATATTATACCATATTTTTTCTATTTATCAATTGTTTTCGCAAAAAAAATAAGGTAAAAATTTTACCTTATTTTTTAATAATTTAATCATTTTCCTGTATTTTAGAGCTAATTATGTTAACAATAAATCCTATTACTAAAAGAGCAATCCCAGTTATAAGCATATATGATAGAATTGTTTCAACAATTGCAATCAATGCATTAGAAAATGCCACACTTAATACTAAGATATTATGTATTTGCATAGATGTAGTTTCTAATATTTTTAATACAATAAATAATATTCCTGAAGCCATTAATGATACAGATAGATATTTTAATACTAGCATTTTATTCATTATAAGTAATACAATTACTATAACACCAATTGCTATAAATCCTGCTGGAATTACCTTCTTTAAGACTAGCTGAATTTTTTGAATAATATTTGCTATCTCCTTTACATATTTATCTGCATATACAATTCCCTCATTATATATATTTGAGATAGTATCAATATATCTATTTATTGCATTTTGCTCTTCAGAAGTTACTTTCTTATTATTTTTAGCAATTTGCTTATCTATGTTTGCTTTTAATCTATCTTTCAAGGTTTCTTCACTTGTTGATAATTCATTTTTTTCACCATACATATATGAAACTAACGAATCTATATCACTTTTCACTTCTTCTTCAGTAATTATGTCATCTAATACTTCTTCATCTAAACCAGTCTGTACTGTATTATTAATAAAATGCTCTTTCATTTGACTATAAATTTCATTATAATAATTACTTTTTATTAACATATTTGTTAAAAAACTCTTTTTTAATATTGTGTGATTAAATATTGTGATTGCTGTTGTCGCTATTATTAATAGAATTAGAATAAATGTAAAAATATATGATATTATTTTTTTTATCATTTTAAAGTTTTCCTTTCGTTATGTTATTTTCAAAACTAATAATTATTTATTTTGGTGCATATTAATCAAGTGTTGAATAAGTTACAAATCTATGAGTTGCTGTTCCAAAGCTATTTATTGGCCAGCATGTAAATAACATCAGTATTTCTTTTTCTTTTTGAATAGGAAGTGCAGCAAAGTCAGTTTGATCAACGATTTTAGTGTCATATACTGTATAAGTAAAATTGCCATAAGTTGCTTCTATTTTAATTTTAGCCCCTATTTTTATTTCTTGCAATCTTTTTAAATAACCATTTGTATTATGAGCCATACATATTATAGTTCCACCTTCTCCGGGAAAATAACCTGTTGCAGACTGTCCTGCTCCATATCTTAAAATAGAAAGTTTATCACCAAAATATAATGGTAAATCCACATCTAAATCATCAATTTTAAGTGTTGCATATCTTGTTCCATATTCAGGATAACTTTCTAATGTATTATGTTCTAAATCTATCTTTACTTCACTTTGAACTTTTTTACTTGTATCTATCGACACCAGGTTAATTAGCGATATTGCCCTGCTAATTGGTGCTGAAAAGAATAATGTTACGAGTAATACTATGATAAAAACATACACAAAAGCAACTACTGTGTTAATAATAGTTGCTTTCATCATAGTATTATTTTTTTCTTTCTTATGCATTAGCTTTAGCGTTCTTTACTACAACTGTTGCAGCAACGGCAATAACTGCTACTACAGCTAATCCAGCGAATACGAAATTGCTGTTTCCTGTGTGTGCTAATTCATCACTATAAGATACAGCTACTACTAAATCTCCATCTTTGTAAACATCTACAGTTTTGTCACCGTAGTTTGGAGACAAACTTAATCCTGCATATCCAGCAGCTTCTTGAGCTACTTCAAATAAACTGTCTTTTACAGCCTTTGGAACTGAATCTAAATCATATTCATATTCTGCAAGTTTTTCATCAACTGCATTTAATCTTGCAGTAATTTCTGAAAGATCCTCTTCACTTAGATCATCAATTTTGCTGAATATTGTATTGATTTCTGCAGTATGATCTCTTTCTAATTTTAATTTGTTAACTAAGGCAATAACCTCGTCTTTCAACTCAGCTTTTGTTGTAGCTGCGCTTACTAATGTAGTAGCTAATAATAAAACAATTAGTACTAATGCTGATAATTTTAGTATTTTTTTCATTTTTTTTCTTCCTTTCTTTTTGAATTTATCCTTATTCTAACATTAATAATTTTATAAGTCAAGTATTTTTTATATTTTTTATTGTATATTTGTTACAGGATAATGGTTTTAATAAAAAAATTACTGAAAGTCAGTTATTGTAATGGTTTTGTAATAAAAAATTAAT